>NZ_JBFAUT010000038.1:0-85288 GCF_040679475.1 Actinoallomurus sp. NPDC052274 | reverse complement strand
TTGCGGTGGGATGTAGCGGTGAGTCACACGTTTCCGTTGTTGCCCGCCCTCGCCGCCGGCCGCCGTGAGCGTCACCTGTCGCGTGGTCCGCTCGAACAGCCGCACGCCCAGCCGGCGCTCGAGGTCGCGGATCGCCCGGGAGAGCGGGGGCTGGGCCATGCCCAGCCGCCCGGCCGCGCGGCCGAAGTGCAGCTCTTCCGCGACCGCGACGAAGTACCGGAGCTCTCGCGACTCCAGGTCATTCATACCCGCAGAGTATCAACGGGGACCGGATCGATCCTTCAGGTTCACGCCCCCGCCGGATTGACTGCTCAGTGCCGTCCGGCGCCCCCCGTCACCGAGTGCGGCGGGCCCGGATGCGAACGCCCGTGGGGCCGTGTCATCGCCATTCCTCCTGGAGGTTCAATGATCGTCATCACCACGCCCACCGGCCAGATCGGCCGGCAGGTCGTCGACAACGTCCTGGACGGCGGGGAGCCGATCCGCGTGATCGCGCGCGATCCGTCCCGGCTCTCACCGCGGGTGCGCGAACGGGCCGAGGTCGTCCCGGGATCGCACGACCGCCTCGACGTCCTCACCGAGGCGCTGGACGGGGCCGACGCCGTGTTCTGGCTCGTACCTCCCGACCCTCGGGCCGACAGCGTCGAAGGTCACCTGCTGGGCTTCACCCGGCCGTTCTGCGAGGCCATCGAGAAGCAGGGCGTCCGGCGCGTCGTCGGCGTGTCGACCCTGGGCCGCGGCGTGGCCGAGAACGCCGGGCAGATCTCCGCGGCGCTCGCCATGGACGAGCTGATCGAGAGCACCGGCGTGGGCTACCGGGCCCTGCAGATGCCGGGCTTCATGGAGAACATGCTCCAGCAGGTCGGGGCGATCAGGAGCCAGGGCGCCTTCTACCTGGCGCTGTCCGGGGATCACAAGAACCCGACGTGCGCCACCCGCGACGTCGCGGCCGTCGCGGCCGAACTGCTGCTCGACGACTCCTGGAGCGGGCAGGAGGGCGTCCCGGTCCTCGGGCCCGAGGACCTGTCGCCGAACGACATGGCGCGGATCATGTCGGAGGTCCTGGGGCGGCCCATCCGCTTCCAGCAGGTCTCCGGTGCGGCGTACAAGGCCACTCTGGTGCGGAACGGGCTCAGCGAGCCGTGGGCCCAGGGGCTGGCCGACATGACCGCCGCGATCGACCGGGGCCTGTACAACGCGCGGCCGCGCACCTCGCGGTCCACCACCCCGACCGGCTTCCGCCAGTGGTGCGAGGAGGTGCTGAAGCCCGCCGTCGAGCAGAACGGCTCTTAGGGCGTGTCTCTGGTCTTGGGGCGGGCGCGGAGGTGGGCGCGCTCGCCCTGCCGGCCGAACAGGCTGAGGAACTCCACCGGCTCGGCGTCGGCGGCGCCGAACCAGTGCGGCACACGGGTGTCGAACTCGGCCGCCTCGCCGGGCGAGAGCACCAGGTCCTGCTCGCCGAGGACGACCCGGAGCCGCCCGTTGAGGACGTACACCCAGTCGTAGCCCTCGTGGGTCCGCAGTTCGGGCTCCCGGCGGCGGCTGCCGGCCGGGATGATGGTCTTGTACGCCTGGATGCCGCCGGCCCGGCGGGTCAGCGGCAGCAGTGTCATGCCGTCGCGCTCGATCGGGCGCAGGTGGATGCGCGGGTCCCCGGTGGGCGGGGCGTCGACGAGCTCGTCGAGCGTCACGCCGTGGGCCTTCGCCAGCGGGAGCAGGAGCTCCAGGGTCGGCCGGCGAGCGCCGGACTCCAGCCGGGACAGGGTGCTCACCGAGATGCCGGTCGCCGCGGACAGCTCGGCGAGCGTGGTCTCGCGCTGCCGTCGCAGCGCGCGCAGCCGCGGGCCGACCGCGCCGAGCGCCTGGTCGAGATCGTCGTCCATGCCCTCCATTTTGCCAGACCGGCAACACGGCTTGCGAGAACGGCCGTGGCCTCCGCATGCTCTCCGTGGAGGTGGTCGAAGTGACCGATCTGCTGAGAGACGGCTATGACGTGGTGGTGGTCGGCGGTGGCGCCGCGGGGCTGAGCGGGGCGCTGACGCTGGCCCGGTCGCGGCGGTCGGTGCTGGTGGTCGACGCGGGTGCTCCGCGCAACGCCCCGGCCGAAGGCGTGCACGCGTTCCTGACCCGCGACGGGACCCCGCCCGCCGAGCTGCTGGAGCGCGGACGGGCGGAGGTGCGCGGCTACGGCGGCCAGGTGGTGCCCGGCGAGGTCGGCTCCGTGGCGCGTGAGGAGGACGGGTTCGCGGTGGCGCTGACCGACGGCCGGGCGGTCCGGGCTCGCCGGCTGCTGGTCGCCGCCGGCGCGGTCGACGAGCTGCCGGACATCCCGGGGCTGCGCGAACGCTGGGGCCGGGACGTGGTGCACTGCCCGTACTGCCACGGTTGGGAGGTGCGCGACCAGGCCATCGGCGTGCTGGCCACCGGTCCGATGTCGGTGCACCAGGCGTTGCTGTTCCGGCAGCTGAGCGACGATGTCATGTATTTCTCCCACACCACGCCCCCGGGCGAGGAGGACGCGGAGCGGCTCACCGCCCGCGGCATCGAAATCGTCCAGGGCGAGGTCGCCTCGGTGGAGACCGACGGGGATCGCCTCGTGGGCGTACGGCTGCGCGACGGCACGGTCGTCGGGCGCGAGGCGCTCGCGGTGGCGTCCCGGATCGTGGTCCGCGCGGGCTTCCTGGCCGGACTCGGGCTGCGGCCGGCGGAACACCCGGTGGGGATCGGCCAGTACCTCCCCACCGACGCGACCGGCCGTACCGAGGCGCCCGGGGTGTGGGCCGCCGGAAACGTCACCGATCCGGCCGCCCAGGTCGGCGCCGCCGCCGCGGCGGGTACCACGGCGGCGGCCCAGATCAATGCCGACCTCATCGCCGAGGAGACCCGTCGGGCGGTCGCCGCCCACCGGGACCCCTTCTCGGCCGACTCCGAAGCCCGCCTCTGCGAACAGGCGATGGGCGACCGCCGCCACGGCATCTGAACGACGAAAGGGAACCATCGTGTCCGAAGAGTTCGGCAAGGACTTCTGGGAAGAGCGGTACGCCGGCCACACCCATGTCTGGAGCGGGCGGCCCAATCCGCAGCTCGTGGCGGAGGCTGAGGACCTCGCGCCCGGCACGGCCCTGGACGCGGGCTGCGGTGAGGGCGCCGACGCCGTCTGGCTCGCCTCCCGCGGCTGGCGGGTCACGGCGGTGGACTTCGCCACCGCCGCGCTCCGCCGCGCGCGCGAGCACGCCGAGTCCCTCGACGCCGACGCCGCCGGCCGGATCGACTGGACGCAGGCCGACCTGACCGAGTGGGCGCCCCCCGAGGGGCGGTTCGACCTGGTCTCCACCCACTACGTGCACCTCGCCGCGTCCCGCGAGGCGTTCTTCCGCCGGATGGCGGCGTCCGTCGCGCCGGGCGGCACGCTGCTCATCGTCGGTCACCACCCGCTGGATCTGCAGACCACGATCCAGCGGCCGCCCATCCCGGAGCTGTTCTTCACGGCCGAGGACGTCGTGGCCGTCCTCGACCCCGGCCGCTGGGACGTCGTCGCCGCCGACGCCAGGCCCCGGCCGGCAACCGACCACGACGGCAACGAGGTCACGATCCACGACACCGTCCTGCGCGCCCGCAGGCGTCCGTGACGGTGAGCGGGGTCAGGGCCGGATGACGGTCAGGCCGAACGGCGCGGCGTGCCGGGCGGTGCGGGGCGTGGCGCGGGTACGGCCAGGGCACCTGTCACTTCGCGGCGGTGAGGAGCGCTTCGCCGGTGGACGTACGGGCGTAGAGGACATATCGGGCCGCTCGTCGCATCGCCGGGAAGGTCGGCGCATGACGACGACCGGCTCCACCGCGCCCCCTTCCGGAGCCGTCCCGGCGCGCGGCCTCTTCCACGACCAGGGGAGCGGGCGCTCCCGAGCTGAGGCCCTTACGCCGAGGATTTCCGTCGCCCCGACGACGGAAATCCTCGGCGGTGATTCACTAACCCGGCTTGCGGCTGGTGATGATCTCGTCGATCAGGCCGTACTCGCGGGCCTCCTCGGCCGTGAGGTAACGGTCCCGTTCGATGTCGGCGCGGACCTGCTCGATCGGCCGGCCGGAGTGCCGGGCCAGGATGGTCTCGAGCTGCTCGCGCAGCCGGATGATCTCCTGGGCCTGGATCTCCATGTCGCTCGTCTGGCCGTAGCCGCCCTCGGTGCTCGGCTGGTGGATCACGATGCGCGAGTGCGGCAGCGCGGCGCGCTTGCCGGTCGCGCCCGCCGCGAGGAGCACGGCGGCGGCCGAGGCGGCCTGGCCGATGCAGGTCGTCTCGATCTGCGGCTTGACGAACTGCATCGTGTCGTAGATCGCCGTCATCGCGGTGAGGGAGCCGCCGGGGGAGTTGATGTACAGGCTGATGACCCGGTCCGGGTCCATCCCCTCCAGGGCGATGAGCTGCGCGATGACGTCGTTGGCGAGCGTGTCGTCGATGGGCGCGCCGACGAAGACGATGCGCTCCTCGAACAGCTTGTTGTACGGGTTGCTCTCCTTCACCCCGTACGAGGTGCGCTCGACATAGGACGGCAGGATGTACCTGGCGACGGGGTCCCTCATGGGGCGACGCCTCCGGCCTCGAGGGCGCTGGTGACGACGTGGTCGATGAGGCCGTACTCGCGGGCCTCCTCGGCCGTGAAGTAGCGGTCGCGGTCGGCGTCGTGCTCGATCTGCTCGTACGGCCGGCCGGTGTGCTCGGCGATGAGCTGCAGGAACCGGTGCTTCATGTGCACGCTCTGTTCCGCCTGGATGCGAATGTCGGAGGCGGTGCCCCGGATGCCGCCGGACGGTTGGTGCATCATGATCCGCGTGTTGCGCAGCGCGTAGCGCTTGCCGCGCGTGCCCGCCGTGAGCAGGAACTGTCCGGCCGAGGCGGCCATGCCGAGGGCGACCGTCGAGACGTCGTTCGGCAGGTACCGCATCACGTCGAACATGGCGAACATCGCGTCCATCGACCCGCCCGGCGAGTTGATGAAGATCTTGATGTCGCGCTCCCCGTCCTGGGCGGCGAGGAGCAGCAGTTGCGAGCACACCCGGTTGGCCAGGTCGTCGTCGATCTCCGAGCCGATGAAGACGATCCGCTGGTCGAGCAGCCGCTGGAAGAGCTGCTGGGAGTGCACGTCCGGCGGGATCTCGGTGACCCGGGCGCGCGGTTCGAGGGTCGGGAAGTCCATCAGCGCTCCTTCGCTGCCACGCGCGCCGCCGCGCGTGGCGGGTGTCCACGCGCCGGCGCGCTCCTGCCGCGCACCGGCTCGAGTTCTGTACAGAATAGCAAGAACGTACAGAATGCTAGAATCTCTGCATGACACGAGAGGTCCCAGTGACGCAGGCCCGGGCCGACCTCGCGGAGCTCGTCAACCGTGTCGGCTACACCGGCGAGCGGATCGTCCTGACCCGGCACGGCAAGCCGCTCGCGGCACTCGTCCCGGTGGAGGATCTCGAGGCGCTCGAGCGGCGGCCCGCGGAGATCGGCTTCACCCTGCCGCTGCCCGCCGAGGCGGAACCCGAGCCCGAGCAGCCGCCACGCCCCGCAGGCCCGCTCCGCATCGCGGCGGAGCACCGCGACGCGCGCCGCTCCGGCTGGAAGCGCTGACGCGGCCGGCGCGTCCCGTGCCGGTCGGTCGTTCCGGCCGGCGGCGCTGACGCGGCCGGCGCCGGTCCGGCGGATCTTCAGAAGGCTGCGTCGGTCGTCCGGTGGGTCGTAAGGTCTACGTCGTGAGCCCCCCACGCCTACCGGAACACCTCGAACTGCTGCTGACCGAAGAACCCGTCCTGGACGTGTACGCGTACGGGCCCTGGCGTGTCCCCGACGGCCTGTACGACGAGGTCCGCGAGCGCGCTCGCGAGTTCGACGCCGACGAGCGCGCCCGGGCGCTGACCGGCGGGCTCAGCGACTTCTACGCGACCGGCACCTCCGCGGCGGGCGCGGAGCTGTGGTCGCTGCTCACCTTCCTGCTCGGGGCGGCGGCGATTCGGGCGGGCTCGCGCGGCGACATCGACTACGAGCTGCTCACCCAGTTCCTGGCCAAGCCCGAGCCGCCCGTCCGCGACTCGGTCGCCTGGTTCAGCCAGGGCGGCCGGCTGCGGCCGCCCGGCCTG
The DNA here is from genome assembly GCF_040679475.1 of Actinoallomurus sp. NPDC052274. Classification (NCBI taxonomy): domain Bacteria; kingdom Bacillati; phylum Actinomycetota; class Actinomycetes; order Streptosporangiales; family Thermomonosporaceae; genus Actinoallomurus; species Actinoallomurus sp. NPDC052274. The sequence continues at coordinate 79,171 of NZ_JBFAUT010000038.1, read as the reverse complement.
TGGCTGGTGGAGAACGCCGGGGACGACGCCGAGCTCCGGGAGACGATGTTCGCCCTGGGCCGCGAGTCCCTCGACGTGTTCGCCGGGATCACGCCGCTGGAGGAGCGCCGCAAGGCCCTCCTCGCGATCTTCGACCGGCACGCGGAGGACCCGGAGCTGCGGGCCCGCGACCTGACCACGCCGCACGGCGACCTCGAGCGGGTCTGGGCGTCGGACCTGCCGGACGAGACCCTGTCCGCGCTGCCGGAGCTGGCCGGCCCGACCGGATATCTCACCTGGGCGTGCGCCGGCTGGATCGCCGCGCACGAGCGCCTGCTCGCGGCGGTCCCGGGCGGCGACCCGCTGGTGACCGGGCTGGCCCGGCTGCTGCTGCAGGCCGACGCGCAGGCCGTGCCGGCGGACCTCGCGTTCGCCGTCGGCGTCGAGCGGTACGAAAGCGTCCAGGAGCGTTTCCAGCACCTCCGGGAGGGTTTCCGCGCCGACCCGTGGCAGGCGGAGGTGCGGTCCTGGCTGGCCCGCGGCCTCGTCGCGGGCGAGGCCGACGCCTGCCGGGCCTGGCTGGACATGGGCCTGCGGATCACCGGCTGCGTCCAGGGCCTGCCCGACAGCGCCGTGAGCCCGAAGGGCCGGCTGCCGGTCCGCGGCTTCCAGATGGACCTGCGCCGCCTCTTCCGCGCCCGTACGGTCGTCAACCCGCTGACCGCGGCGTTCGCCGGTGTACCGCCCGCCGAGGAGGCGCGGACCGCGACCGCGGCCGAGGAGACCGGTGCCGACCTCGTCGGCCAGCCCGAGCTCGTGACGACGCTCGCCGAGGTCCTGCGCGCCGGCTCGTCCCCGCAGCCGGTGCGCCTCCTGCTGAGCGGACCGGACGCGACGGGCAAGGGCACGGCCGTCCGGCTCGTCGAGCAGACCCTGGCCGAACGCGGGGACGCCCGCGAGGCCGTCTGGGTCTCCGACCAGGTGTTCGCCAACCTGCACGTCAGCGACACGATCCTGTACCTGCTGGCCCGCGTGCGCGAGTGCCTCGAAGGACGAGTCCTCGTCATCGAGGGCCTCGACCGCATCCTCGCCCTCGAGCACTGCGGTGGCGCGTTCGCCGAGGAGCTGCGCCGCGTCCTCGAACGCCACCAGAAACTGCACGTCGTCGCGGCGTGCCGGACGGGCGGCGATGAGCGGATCTTCGACGCCAACCCGGCCCTGCACCAGCACTTCCGGGTCGCCCGCACGCGGGAGTTCGCCGAGGACGACTACGCGGAGCTGTTCCGGCGGGCCGTCGCCCGGCGCGGCCTGACCGCCGCCCGGGAGGCCGCGGTCACCGCCGGGGTGCTGCTGTCCCGCACCCCGCCGCTGCTGAACCTGCGGGGCGCGCGCCTCGTGGAGTACCTCGCCGAGCAGTGCGTGGCGGCGGCCGCCGCCCGCGGCGAGACGGAGGTCGCGGTCGCGGATCTGCCGCAGCGGGTCATCCCCGGCGGCGCCGCCGACGCCGACCCGATGGCCGAGCTGGACGCCTGCGTGGGCCTGAAGTCGGTGAAGAACGAGGTCCGCCTGCTCGTCGCCGAGGCCGAGGCCGCCCGGATGCGCCGCGAGGCGGGCATGCCGGTCGCCGCGCGGCCGCGGCACCTGGTCTTCACCGGCAACTCCGGCACGGGCAAGTCCAAGGTCGCGCGGATCCTCGGCCGCATCTACGCCGACCTGGGCGTCCTGTCCTCCGGCCACCTGGTCGAGGTGGACCGCTCCGACCTCGTCGGCGAGTACGTCAGCGAGAGCGGGCCGCGCGTGCGCCGGGCGGTCGAGCGCGCGCACGGCGGCGTGCTGGCCATCAACGACGCGCACAACCTGATGCCGGGCGACTCGCCGCGCAACCGGGAGGCGATCGACGTCCTGCTGGCGGCCGTGCAGTCCCACCCGGAGGACCTGATCGTCGTCCTGTGCGGGCCCGAAGGCGCGATGAACGGCCTGCTCAAGAGCGACTCGGAGCTGGCGGCCTTCTTCCCCAAGCAGTTGCGGTTCCCCGACCTCACCGAGGACGAGCTCATCGAGATCTTCCAGGCCAAGGCCGCCGACGCGGGCTTCGCGCTTCGGGAGGGCGTGCTCGACAAGGTCCGCGACCTCGTACGCGCGGGGGCGCGCGACCGGGCCGCCGGGAACGCCCGCCTGATGATCAATCTGCTCGACCGCGCCGTGGCCATGCAGTCCCGCCGGGTCCTCGACGACGGCGTGCTCACCGACGACGAGTCCCTCGACGAGATCTTCGCCGAGGACATCCCCGGCACGCTGGCCGCCGGCGGCCACATCGACCTGCCCGGCGACCCCCTCGCGGAGATCGAGCGGCTGATCGGGCTGGACGCGGTCAAGCAGGAGGTCCGCCTGCTCGTCGCCGAGGCCAAGGCCGAGCAGCTCCGCCGTGACGCCGGCATCCCGATCGCCTCGCCCACGCGGCACATGGTGTTCACCGGCAATCCGGGAACGGCCAAGACCACGATGGCGCGGCTGCTGGCCGCCGTCTACGCCAAGCTGGGGCTGCTGTCGTCCGGGCACCTGGTCGAGGTGTCCCGCGCCGACCTCGTCGGGGAGTACGTCGGGCAGACGGCCCCGAAGGTGCGCGCGGCGGTGGAGCGGGCGCTGGGCGGCGTGCTGTTCATTGACGAGGCGTACGCCCTGACGCCCGCCGACTCCGGACGCGACTACGGGCACGAGGCGATCGCCGAGCTGCTCAAGCTGATGGAGGAGCACCGCGCCGACCTCGTCGTCATCGTGGCGGGCTACGAAGGGCCGATGCTGCGGTTCCTGGAGTTCAACCCCGGTCTCGCGTCGCGGTTCCCGACCGTCCTGCGGTTCCCGGACTACACCGACGACGAACTCGTCGCGATCTTCGAGGTGATGGCGGCGGACGCGGGCTTCGGCGTGGCCGAGGGCGTGCTCGACGCCGTACGCTCCCGGCTGCGCTCGGCCGCCCGCGGCGAGTCGTTCGGCAACGCCCGGCTCATGCGCAACCTCCTGGACCGTGCCGTCGCCCTGCAGGCGCAGCGCATCACCGGGCAGGAGGCGCCGGACCGGGAGGAGATCCGGCTGCTGCGCCAGGAGGACCTGCCGGAGACCGACGCGCCCATCGACCGCGACGAACGGCTCGGCCAGTACCTGTGACCGGACCCGTCACCCGGGGCCGGTGACCCGGAGGCCGGCGCGGTACCGCTGACGCGCCGGCCCGCGGGTCAGGAGGATTCGGGCAGTCCTCGGTCTAGCTGAGGTACTCGACGTAAAGGGGACGCAGGGCCTCGGCGACGTCGCCGTCGCCCGCGTGCACGAACTCGTTGAGGATCGCGGACAGGTGGGAGACGTCCGCCTCGGCCTGGTCCGGGTGACCCGCGGCGGCCTCGGCCGCGGGGATCGCCTTCAGCAGCCGCCACAGGAACCCGACGTCGAGATGGCGCACCGCGCGCTCGATGGCCCGGTCGTGCAGTTCCTTGGTCGACAGCGTCTCCAGCTCTTCCGCCATGTTCCTATTCGACCACGCCCCGGCGCCGCGTCACCATTTGAGGTTCCAGCCGAGGACGGTCTCCAGGTCCGGCAGGCCGAGCCGGGCCTTGGCGACGATCTTGCCCTTGCGGTCGAGGACGCGGTACTCGCAGCCGCCCAGCTCGGCCGCCGGGAGGCGGGTCTGGAAGACCGCGAGGCCGGTCGCGCCGGTCCGAGCCGCCGTCACCATCGTCCCGTGGTTCCACAACTCCACGCGGACTCCCGCGCCATCCGGGACGTACACCGCTCCCGTCGCGTGCTCCTCCTCCTCGGGGAAGTTCTGGGCGGCGGTCGTGACCCAGCCGATCGGGCGCCGGGCGTCGGCGTCGGCGCGCATCCGCACCGCGTACCGATCCTGGCTGGTGCTGCCGTCCTTCTCGGTGTAGGTGTCCTGGACGACGCGGATCTCGGGTCCGGACGGGACCTTCACTGTCGCGACGAGGGCGTCGACGCCGCCGGGCAGCCGATCGCCCCACCAGAACCGGTAGGTGAGCCGCTCGCCGACCAGCCCGAAGTAGCCGGCCGTCCCGTCCAGGAGTCCGCGGGCCTGCTCCGCGTCGACGTGACCGGTCGCCTTGGCGGCGGCCCTGCCGACCGCGGGCCAGTAGGCGGAGGAGTTCTGCGAGTCCGTCGTGTAGGGCACCTGCTGCGCGGGGCCGTACCGGCCGCCGATGCGGAATTCGACCGCGAGCTGCCACGGGCGCACCCCGGGAACGTCGGTCAGCACGGCACCGCGGTCCGCGTGGACCGTGCGCACGACGCGGTACGCGGTACCGTCCTCGCGTTGGGCGATGGCCGGTGAGACCTTGACGTCCGTCATCGCCGGCGGGCCGAGGACCAAGAGCGGGCCCGTGCCACCGGCGTACCAGACCATCGGCTCGGGATCCAGGGGCACACTGTCGTCCGCGAAGAGGCTGTCGTCCTTCATGGCGCGCGGCTCGGCACCCGAGGGGCCATGCCACACGGAGCCCCGCGCCGACCGTCCCCGTACGGTGACGACCACGGCGACGCGGTGCCGTCCGTCGTCCTGTGCGTAGAGGATGTGCACCATGTCGCCCCAGTGCTGACGGCGCAGAGCCTCCTCGCTGAGCGTCCCCAGGAACGCCTTGTCACCGGCGAGCGAGCCGCGCAGCGGCCAGCTCAGCGCGTCGGCGTGCCGTCCCGAGGCCGGACCGGGACGATCGGCGAGCTGTCGGATCCCGGCGGGCGCGCCGACCAGCAGGACGGCGCTCACCGCCAGCGCTCCCGCCGCCACGGCCCGGCGGCGCCGGCGGGCGCGGACGACGCGGCGCGCGGTGGCCGGATAGGGGTCGGGGCCGGTGGGGACGCTCTCGGCGCGGGCGGCGAACGTCGCCCGCAGTTCGTCTTCCAGGTTCATGCTCATCGGTTCCTCCGCGCGGTCTCGGGTTCGCGTTCCAACGCGACGCGCAACCGGTCCAGGCCGCGCGAGGTCTGGCTCTTCACCGTGCCCAGGGAGCAGCCCAGGAGCCGGGCGACCTCCGCCTCCGGCAGGTCCTCGAAGTAGCGCAGCACGAGAACGGAGCGCATCCGGGGCGGCAGAGTCAGGACCGCCGACCACAGTTCGTCCCGTACGTCATAGGCGGCGAGCGCGTCGGCGGTGGCCGGCTCCGGCAGGACGTCGGTCACCTGCTCGGTGACCCTCTTCCGGTGCCATCGGCTGTGGTTGAGGTTGACCAGGACCCGCCGCACGTACACCTCGGGGGCGTCGGATCGCCGGATCCGCGTCCAGTGGCGATGCGTCCGGACCAGCGCCGTCTGCACCAGGTCCTCGGCCTGTCCGTGGTCGCCCGTCAGCAGGTAGGCCGTCCGCAGGAGGGCGTGCCATCGTGCGGTGACGAACTCCCGGAACTGCTCTTCGGCTTCCGCGTTCACACCACCTCCGACAGCATGCGGACGCGGAAAGGTTGAACCGCACTCGGAAGAATGATGATCCGCAGCGGGCGAATCATCCGGGAAGGTGACGCGAGCACCCGATTCAGCCCTCTAACGTGGCCACCATGAGTAATCGGCCCGAGTACGGAGGGGTCGGCGCGTCACCGTACGCCGACGCCCCGGGATCGCATGACCGAGACGGCGTGCGGCCGCGACGGCGGCCTCGCTGGGGGCGTCGCCTGCTGATCGCCTTCCTCGTCCTCCTGCTGCTGCTCGTGGGCTCCTACTTCTACCTCGACTCGCGGCTGCACCGCATCGACGTCTTCGAGGACTACGCCGGACGCCCGGGGGACACGCCGGGCACCAACTGGCTCATCGTCGGCTCCGACAGCCGTGAGGGACTGTCGTCGGCGCAGCGCAAGGAGTTCTCGACCGGCAAGGCGGCGGGCCGCCGGACGGACACGATGATGCTGCTGCACATCGGCGACCACGGTACGACGCTGGTGAGCCTGCCCCGCGACTCGTACGTCCCGATCCCCGGCCACGGCTCGAACAAGCTCAACGCCGCCTTCGCCTTCGGCGGGCCGAAACTCCTCGTCCGCACGGTCGAGCAGGCGACCAAGATCCACATCGACCACTACGCCGAGATCGGCTTCGCCGGGTTCGTCGGCATGACCGACGCGGTCGGCGGGGTGAAGATGTGCATTCCCGAGCGGATGAAGGACCCCAAGGCCGGAATCGACCTCAAGCCGGGCTGCCAGACGCTCAAGGGCGGCCAGGCGCTCGGATTCGTCCGCAGCCGCGCGTTCGCCCGCGCCGACCTGGAGCGGGTCGAGAACCAGCGCAAGTTCCTCGCCGCGCTGGTGCACAAGGCGACCAGCCCGAGCGTGCTCCTGAACCCCTTCCGGATCATCCCGTTCGCGCTGCGCTCCACCGACAACTTCGCGGTCGACCAGGACGACCACCTCTACGACCTGGCGGGCTTCGCCTGGGCGATGCGCGGGGTCACCCAGGGCGACGGCCTGACCACGACGGTCCCGATCGGCGGCACCGGCTCCGCGGCCGGCGTCGGGGAGTACATCACCTGGGACACCGCACGGGCCGGCACGCTGTTCCGCGACCTGCGCGAGGACCAGCCGGTGCCGAGGAGCTTCGGCACCCGCTAGCCTCCCGTCCCGGCCGGGCAGCGGACCGACCGGTCGGGCGGCGCCGAGGAGGCTCGGCGCCGAGCGGGTCGGGTCCTCGCCGGAAACTTTTGCCGTTTGAGGACACCGCTTTGCGGGCAACCGCTGCTGCCCGACGCCATAGCTGGGAAGTTACTCCTTGTATCTCACTCGATACGAGGAGTGACTTGCGATGAAGAAAGTCTTCAAGTGGGGGGGCCTGGCGTTCCTGGCGTTCTACCTCATCAGCCGGCCGCACAGTGCGGCGAACGTCGTGCACGGAGCGCTGGGCGGCATCAGCGGCGCGGCCAACTCACTGTCCACCTTCGTCAGCGACCTGCCTAACCGCTGAGCCCTGTCCCGAGGACGCTACGAGCAGCGCGGCCAACTGGGCCGCGTTGCGCTGTGCGTGGTCGCGGTAGCAATTATTGAGCAGGACGTGCGTCGTGTCGGCGTCCTCGGCCAGGCGCCGCACCTTCGGCACCCACTCCTTCAGCTCCCGCTCCGAGTACAGGTAGCCGAAGCGCTCGTAGATGTTCTTGCTGGTCCACTTGTCCGAGTGGCCGTGGAAGCGGACGACGGCCAGGTCGGACGTCGCGGCCAGCACCGGCGGGATCGAGCTCGGATGTCCCTGCGGCATGTCCACGCTGACGTACGGCACGTCGTACCGGCGCAGGAAGTCGAGGGTCTCCTCCCGGTTGTCCTCGCTCATCCACGTCCGGTTGCGGAACTCCACGCAGACGCGCATCGGCTCGCATCTGCGCTTCACCTGCAGGATGTACTCCTTGTTCGCCCGGCCGATCGGGAACCACTGGGGGAACTGGAACAGCAGCGCGCCGAGCCGGCCGGCCTCCTGCAACGGCCACAGCGCGTCGAGGAACCGCTGCCAGACCTCCTCCACCACGTCGCCGGGAACGTCCCGCAGGTACAGCGACTTCTTGTCCGGCACCCGTTCCCGCAGCTCCTTGTAGAGCGCGTCCGGGCGGGTCGGATGCTGGGTGAGCAGCGAGAACGCCTTGACGTTGAACGTGAAGTCGCACCGTGTACGGTCCCGCCAGTAGCCGACCGTACGCTCGGCCGGGGGCGAGTAGTACGTGGAGTCGACCTCGACCAGCGGAAACCGGGAGGCGTAGTACTTCAGGCGATCCTCGGCCGTCTTCACGTCCGGCGGGTACCAGCCGCTCGCCAGGAGGGTCTTGTCCGTCCACGACGCCGTGCCCACCAGGATCTCGCCCATGGACCCAGACTAGAATCCGGGTCGTGTCGATCTATGATGTGGACATCGACCGCCTGGAAGGCGGCTCAGCGGACCTCGGCCAGTACCGCGGGAAGAGCGTGCTGATCGTCAACGTCGCCTCCAAATGCGGCCTGACCCCGCAGTACGAGGGACTTCAGCGACTGCAGCAGACCTACGCCGACCGCGGTTTCACCGTGCTGGGCGTGCCCTGCAACCAGTTCGCCGGTCAGGAGCCCGGAAGCCCGGAGGAGATCGCCGAGTTCTGCTCGACGACGTACGGCGTCGACTTCCCGCTCACCGAGAAGGTCGACGTGAACGGCGAGCACCGGCACCCGCTGTACGCCGAGCTCGTCACCGTCCCGGACGCCAGCGGGTACACCGGCGACATCCGGTGGAACTTCGAGAAGTTCCTCATCGGCCCGGACGGCACGGTCGTGGCGCGGTTCGACCCGCGCATGGAGCCGGACACCGACGAGGTCGTCGGAGCGATCGAGAGCTCCCTGTCCTGATCCAGGTCGCGGTGTGCGGTCCCCGTGACTGCACCGCCGCCGAGCGCGACGCCGCGCATGAGGTCGGCAGGCTGCTGGCCGAGCGCGGCGCCGTCGTGCTGTGCGGCGGGTACACCGGCGTCATGGCGGCGGTGACGGAGGGCGCCCGCTCCGCCGGCGGCCTGGTGGTCGGCGTCCTGTCCCGGCCCGACCGGGAGGGCGCCGCGGCGGGGCTGAGCGCCGCGATCGCCACCGGGCTGGGCGAGGCGCGCAACGCCGTGCTCGTGGCCTCCGCCGACGCGGTCATCGTCGTCGGCGGTTCCTGGGGGACCCTCTCCGAGCTGGCCCTGGCCATGCGCCGGGGCGACGTCCCGGTCGTGCAACTGGGCGGCTGGCAGGTCCTGGACGAGCGCGGCGAGCCACTGCCGGGCATCAGGCGGGCCGCCGGCCCCGAGGAGGCCGTACGCCTCGCCGTCGGCTGAGCGGCGGGAGGGCTCCGGGATCTCGGGGCGGCATGCCTCGCCGTCGGGCGAGCGACCGGGAGGCTTCGAAGCAGGAACAGCAACGCCCCCCGTCGGGCGAGCGACCGGGAGGCTCGGAGCAGGACGGCGGCGCCTTCCCGTCCGGCGGGAGGCTTTGGCGTATCAGGACAGCAGCGCCTCGATGCGGGCGACCGAGTCCGGACCGGCGAGCTCGATCGGCGGGACGGGCCCGTGCGCGAGCCGGTCGGCCAGCGCGGACACCGCCTCGGCGCGGCGCAGAACGTAGTCGACCTCCTCCTCGCGCGGCGCGCGGCCGCCCAGCAGCATGGCGACCTCGACGAGCGCGAGATGGCCGGCGTCCGTCGCCATGCCGGGCCCCGCGGTGCGCCGCAGCCGGTCGTACGCGGTGACGAGCCGGCGCACCGAGGAATGGGACACGTCCAGGGGAATGCCGCGCTGGAGGGCCTTCGCGTGTCGCCGGAGCCGGCGTCGGCGCACCGCGCGCAGCGTCGCCGCCTGGGCGGGCAGCGCGAGTCCGAGCGCGAGACCGGCGACGGCCACGACGCTCAGCCAGGCGGGGAGGCCGACCGCGAGGACGGCGACGAACAGGACGGCACCGCTCGCCGCGAGCACCACCTCGGGGATCCCCATCCCCGTCTCCTGGTCTTCGGCCGGGCCGGGGCCGTCCGCCGCCACCGGCGGGTCGATGAGCGGGCCGGGCCGGTGCGGGACGATGACCTGCGACGGCATGATCCAATTATCGACCCGGCAGGCCGCCGTCAAACGGACGCCGGGCCGCGCGTCCCGGAACGGACAGCGGGCCGAGCGTCCCGGAACGGACGGCGGCGGCCCCGGAGGGGCCCGGCTCGCCGGACGAGCTTGGCGCCGCGTTGCCGTTCAAGGAAACCGAAGCGCGTTCTAGTATGGGCGGCCAGTGGAGGTGCGGACATGGCCAAGTGGACCACCGATGACATCCCGGACCTCACCGGGACACGTGCCGTCGTGACGGGCGCGAACAGTGGGCTCGGCCTGCGGACCACGCTGGAGCTGGCGCGGCACGGAGCGACCGTGGTCCTCGCCTGCCGGAGCGCCGGCCGGGGCCGGGCGGCGCTCGACCGCGTCCGGGCGGCCGTTCCCGGGTGCGACGTCGCGCTCGGTTCCCTCGACCTGGCCGATCTCGCGTCCGTCCGCGCCTTCGCCGAGGAGCAGGGGGCGTACGGCCTCGACCTGCTGATCAACAACGCGGGCGTGATGGCCCTCCCGCGCCGGACCACCGTCGACGGGTTCGAGCTGCAGTTCGGCACGAACCATCTGGGGCACTTCGCGCTGACCGGCCTGCTGCTGCCCGCCCTGCTCGACCGCCCCGGCGCGCGCGTCGTCACCGTCACGAGCATGATGCACTGGCTCGGACGCATCGACTTCGACGACCTCGACGGCGAGCGCCGCTACGGGAAGTGGACGGCCTACTGCGGGTCCAAGCTCGCCAACCTCGTCTTCGCCAAGGAGCTCGACCGCCGGGCCGGCGGCAGGCTGGTCAGCGTCGCGGCCCATCCGGGCTATGCCGCGACGAATCTGCAGCAGGCCGGGCCGCGGATGGCCGGCAGCCGGATCGGCGAGGTCGTCCAAGGCCTGGGCACCAGGCTCTTCGCCCAGTCCGACGCCGCCGGCGCGCAGCCCACGCTGTACGCGGCGACCGCCTCGGATGTGCGCGGCGGGCAGTGCTACGGGCCGCGCGGTCCGGGACAGAGCCGAGGCGCCCCGCGCCGGGTGCCGACCCTGCGCGGCGCCGCGGACCCCGGGCTCGGCCGCCGCCTGTGGGAGGTCTCGGTCAAGCGCACCGGCGTCACCTATGACGCGCTGCCGCGACCGGCGTGACGGGCGGCGGGCTCAGGAGAACCGGCGTGCCGGGCGGCGGGTCCAGGAGAGTCGGCGTGACGGGGAGCCGGCTCAGGAGAGCGGCCCGGCGGAGGGGTCCCAGTCGAGAGTGGCGGGGATCGCGCCCTCCATGGTGAGCAGCCAGCGCTTCACCTCGACGCCGGAGCCGCCGCTGTAGCCGCCGAGGCCGTCGGAGGCCACGACCCGGTGGCACGGCACGACGATCGGGATCGGGTTGGAGCCCATGATCGATCCGATGGCCCGCGCGGGCACGCCGGTGCCGCTGAGGTCCGCCAGCCCTCCGTACGTGACGGTCTCGCCGTAGGGGACGCCGGCGTACAGCTTCTCCAGCACCTCGCGCTGGGCGCCGGACGTGTGGCGCCAGTCGATCGGCAGGTCGAACGCGCGCAGCCCGTCCGCGAAGTAGGCGCTCAGCTGCTCCCGCACGGGGTCCGTCCGCGCCGGGTCGTCGATGAGGGGCAGCCCGGCACGCAGCAGCGCGCGGGCGCGGGGCGTGTCCCGGAAGGACAGCCCGCACAGGCCTTCCGCCGTGCAGGCGAAGGCCAGCCGGCCCAGCGGCGTCTCCAGTGCTCCGATCGCGACGTCCATCCTCCTTTCCTATCAACCGATGGGCACCGGACGCTCGCGAGAATCCGACATCGCGTCTCCGCCGAGACACCGGCCGGCCCGGCGGGTCGATCAATGTTGACGGCCGATCAACTACGGTGACGTCGTGACGGAGACGGCGGATGAGTGGATCGACGCGGCCCGGGCGGCCGAGCGCCTGGGCGTGAAGCCGGCGACGCTGTACGCCTATGTCAGCCGGGGCGTGCTGCGGCGGCGGCGCGCGCCGGACGGGCGGCGCAGCCTGTTCGACCCGGCCGAGATCGAGGAGCTGGCCCGCCGAGGACGGCCGCGACGGCCGCCCGGCGCGAGCGAGCTGGTGATCGAGTCACGGATCACCGCGCTCGGCGACGACCGTCCGTACTACCGGGGACGCGACGCCCTCGGCCTGGCCTCCTCCCACGCCTTCGAGGCCGTCGCGGAGTGGCTGTGGTCCGGCGCGGACGCCGCGCCGGACGGCCCGCGGTGGCGGTCGCGGCCGGAGGCGGTCGCGGTGGCGCGGGCGGCGCAGTCGGGGCTCCCGGAGGAGACACTGCCCCTGGACCGGCTCCAGGTGATCGCCGCCGCCCTCGCGGCGGCCGACCCGCTCCGTCTCGTCCTCGACCCGCCCGCCGTCATCGCCGTCGGCCGGCAGCTCATCGCCGGCATGGTCGACGCCCTGCCCGCGCTCGCCTCCGGCGGAGAGCCGCCGGAGGCGGTCGCCGCCCGAACGCCGCAGACGTCCCCGGAGCACCGTCCGGCGGAGATCGCGGCCCGGCTGTGGCCGCGTCTCACCTCGGAGGAGCCCCGGCCTCCGGCGATCCGGGCGCTCAACGCCGCGCTCGTCCTGCTGGCCGACCACGAACTGGCCGCCTCCACGCTCGCCGCCCGGGTCGCCGCCTCGGTCCGCGCCGATCCGTACGCCGTCGTGACCGCCGGGCTCGGCGCGGCCGGGGGCGGCCTGCACGGCGGCGCCTCGCTCGGCGCGGAGGCGCTGCTGGCCGAGATCGGGGCGCCCGGCCGCGCGGCCCGCGTGATCGGCGAACGCCTGCGCCGGGGCGAGCGGGTCCCCGGCTTCGGCGGTGTCGTCTACCAGGCCCGGGACGGCCGCGCCGGCTGCCTGCTCGACCTCGTGCGCGCAGCCGCGCCGGGCCACGAGCGGCTCGCCGTCGCCGAGGCGGTCCTGGCCGAGGCGCGGAGCCGCGGACTGCCCGGCGTGAACATCGACTTCGCGCTCGCGACGCTCGGCGCGGTGACGGGCATGGGCCGGGGAGCGGGGGAGGCGATCTTCGCCGTCGCCCGTACGGCCGGCTGGCTCGCGCACGCGCTGGAGGAGTACGCCCGGGGCACGCCGCTGCGCCCGCGCGCCATCTACACGGGTCCGCCGCACGGCCGGTGAGCAGGGCCGTCGCCGCCTGAGGCGGACCCGGGCCGGGACCCGCCGTGGGGGCGGGTACGCTCAAGACGTGCGACGGTTCTTCAGGCCCGGCTGGCTCGGGCTGCACTCGATCGCCATCGTGCTGATCGGCATCTTCATGCTGGCCGGCTGGTGGCAGCTGGAGCGCGCCCAGGGCGGCAATCTGCAAAGCTGGGCGTACGTCATCGAGTGGCCGATGTTCGCGATCTTCGTGGTCGCCATGTGGGTCCGGATGGTGCGGGACGAGCTGCGCGGCGAGACGAACGCCGACCCCGGGCCGGTGACCCCGCCGGGAGCCGCGCCGTCGCCCGTGATCGCTGACATCGACGACGAGGACGACGAGGAGCTGGCGGCCTACAACCGCCGCCTCGCCCGACTGAACGACGAGGCGGCGCGCCCCTGACGGCGCGGGCCTCACGGAGGGACGACCCTTGCAAGGAGCGGTGACCCGCTATCGCGTCATGGCGTACGTGACGGGCGTGCTGCTGATCGTGCTGTGCTTCGTCGCGGTGCCGCTGAAGCTGTTCGCGCACAACGGCGTGTTGTCCACCGCCGTGGGCATCCCGCACGGCATGATCTGCTACCCGCTGTACCTCCTGACCGCCTTCGACCTGTACCGCCGGGTCCGCTGGCCGCTGGGGAAGATGGTGCTGGTCGTGCTGGCGGGGATCATCCCGTTCCTGACCTTCTACGTCGAGCGGCGCGTGATCGCCGAGCTGCGCGAGCGGACCGCCCCCGCCCCGAGCGCCGACGCCACGGTCTGATCCGCGGACCGCGCCGGCGCCGAGCGTCGGCGCGATCCTGATCCACGATCACCTCTGGACCGTACGGCTTCGCGTCGTTATCTTTGACTGCGTCAATTTTAATGCTTGAGGTGGTCAATGAAGAGTGCCGTGCCGCCGGACCGGATCGACGCCGTCCGTGCTTTCAACCGCTTCTACACCTCGGTCATCGGCGTGCTGAACGAGGGGCTGGTCGAGACCTCGTACTCGCTCACCGAGGCCAGGGTCATCTTCGAACTGGCCCGTGGTGAGGCCCGCGAGGTCGCCGACCTGCGCCGGTCCCTCGACCTGGACGCCGGCTACCTGAGCCGGATACTGGCCCGCTTCGAGGCCGACGGGCTGATCGTCCGCGGCCGCGCCGAGGACGACGCCCGGCGGCAGCTCGCCCGGCTCACCGATCGCGGCCGCGAGGTGTTCCAGGAGCTGGACTCCCGGTCGGCGGCCCAGATCGAGCGTATCCTGGTCGGCCTCGCCGAGGACGGGCAGCGCCGGCTGCTCGGCGCCATGGCCGCCATCGAGGGGCTGCTGAGCGAGAGCCCCCGGCCCGACACCTACCTGCTGCGCCCGCTCGGCCCCGGCGACCTCGGCTGGGTCGTCCAGCGGCACGGAGCGCTGTATGCGGCCGAGTACGGATACAACGCGGCCTTCGAGACGCTCGTCGCCCGCGTCGTCGCCGACTACGCCGAGGGGCACGGGCCGGGCGACGACGCGTGGATCGCGGAGATCGACGGCCGGCCCGCCGGGGCGGTCTTCTGCGTACGGGAGAGCGAGCGCGTCGCGCGCCTGCGCCTCCTCCTGGTGGAGCCGTTCGCGCGCGGCCGGGGCGTGGGCGGCCGGCTCGTGGAGGAGTGTGTCAGGTTCGCCCGCCGCTCGGGGTACGAGGAGCTCGTGCTCTGGACCCACGACATTCTCGGGGAGGCCCGCCGCCTCTACGAGCGCGCCGGGTTCGAACTGGTCGAGGAGGAGCCGTCGGATGAGTTCGGGCCGCGGCTCAAGGAGCAGACCTGGCGCCTGAAGCTCTGAACAGGGCACTGGCCCGCGGCGTCGTATGGTCCGCCGCGGGCCAGTGGGACCGTTCGAGTCGAGAGGGTTTCAGGCGTCAGGTCATCCAGACTCCTTTCGCGCGTGCCGTGCCGGCGGATCGGGGCGCCGGGCCGACGGTGAGACTCGGGAACACCGCCGGCCCGGCCGGTGTGGCGCCGATGCCGTGGGGGCGTACCGCACCGGCGCCGGAGGACCTGGAGGGCCGGGTGCCGCACGCTCTCGCCCGGAACGAGTGGGGGGAAATCACCCGCCGGTGTCGTACGGTCATGCCGGCCCTCCTCGAATCGCAGACGATGGGCGGGGCCCGGAGTGTCCCCCGTGATTCCCATCACATGCCGTTGCGATCTCGTTACTGTGAGTACCCATTGACCATGCGGGCGTAAACACAGGTCAAGCGAGAAATCTGCGACCGGACCCACCGTGCAAAGATCACGTCACCGGCCCGCCGACCACGCTCGGTCGCCGGTGATCCGGGTCAGGCGCCGGCGGCCCGGTCGATGAGGCGCGCGCCGGCCTCGGCGACGTCCGCCGCCGTCCACTCCAGGCCGGGGGCGGCGACGGTGATCTCGGTCATCGCCACGCCCGGGACCTCCGTGTCCCGCCACCCACTGGCGAACCAGACCTTCTCCTCCTCGGCGAGCGCGAACGCCGCGTCCTCCAGTGCCCGGGCCGGGTACGGCAGCCACAGCCGGAACTGGTGCGTGTGCGGCGGCTCGGGGAACACCCGAGCGCCGGGCAACTCGGCCAGGGCGGCGGCGACCGTCCGCGCGTGCCGTACGTACGCCGGGACCCGCGGCAGTTCGCGGTCGAGACCGGCCATCGCGGCGAGTGCGGCGGGCCACTGCTGGAACAGCTGACCGCCGTGGCGGTGCCGCCACACCCGCGCGTACGAGGCGAGCTCCCGGCTCCCCGCGAGTGCCGCGCCGCTGATCCCGTCCAGCGTCTTGTAGAAGGAGACGTACGTGCTGTCGGCGAGGCCCGCGATCTCCGCGAACGAGTGCCCGAGGTACGGCGCCGACTCCCAGATCCGGGCCCCGTCCAGGTGCAGGCGCGCGCCGATGCCGGCGGTGGCCGCCGCCACGGCGGTCAGCTCCTCCCAGGTCGGCAGCACGAAGCCGGCGTCGCGGAGCGGCAGTTCGACGACGACGGTGGAGACCGGCTCGGCGAGCGCGCCGATCTCCTCGGCCGTCGGATTGCGCGGCGCGGTGGTCGGCCGGAGGGCGCGCAGGCCGCTCACCCAGGAGTAGGCGTACCGTTCGTGCAGTTCCTGATGGCCGAGGGGATGCAGCGCGACCGTCGGATTCCCCGTCCGGTCGGCGCCGTAGCGCAGCGCGATCTGCTGGGCCATCGTGCCGGTCGGGAAGAACACCGCGGCCTCCGTGCCCAGGAGCCCGGCGACGCGCTCCTCCAGCGCCGTCACCGGCCCGCCGTCGTAGAGGTCGGGCAGGGCGTCCAGGTCCTCGGCCGCCTGCATCTCGGCGAGCCGCTCCCGCATCGTCGCCGGCCGGGCTCCGGACAGGATCCGGTCGCAGCCGCGCATCGCGGCCTGGCGGCGGTGGCGCGTGTTCTCGGGCATCGGCGAATCGTCGCACAGCCCTCCGACGGGCCACCAGTCGATGCGCGTCCGTCGATATTTGACCGTTCGATCTAGATATGGCTAGGGTTTCGGCCGTGCAGGAGATCGGGAATGGCGATCTACCGGCCGCAATCGAAACTCGCGCTCTCGATGACGCGGCACTCAAGAGCGGAATGATCGATCCAAATAGCTCGAGGACCGCCTTCGCCGTGCTCGGGGCCGTCCAGCTCACGCTCATCGCCGCGATCACGGTGATCACGGTGGCGCTGCCGGCCATGCGGCGGAACCTCCACCTGGACGACGCCGGAACGGTGCTGGTCACGTCCGCGTACGGCGTGGCGTTCGGCGGACTGCTGCTGCCGGGCGGGCAGCTGGCGGACTCCGTCGGGCGGAGGAGGATCTTCGTCGTCGGCGCGGCCGTCTTCGGCCTCGGCTCGGCGGCGGCCGGCCTGGCCCCGGACGCGGGGAGCATGGTGGCCGCCCGGTTCGCCCAGGGGGCCGGCGCCGCGCTGACGGCGCCGGCGGCGATGGCGCTGGCGGGCGCGCTGTTCCCCGACCCGCGTCGACGGGGCCGGGCGATGGCGGTCTGGGGCGTGCTGAGCAGCGCCGGGGCGACCGCGGGCACCGTGCTGTCCGGAGTGGTGATCACCTGGGTGTCGTGGCGCTGGGCCCTCCTGGCGCCGGTGGTCGTCGCGGCCGTCGCCGTCGCCGCGGCACCGGGACTGTTCCCCGCCGACCGGCCGGCCTGCGGGAACCGGATCGACTGGTCCGGAGCGGTACTCGCGACGACGGGCCTCGCCGCGCTGATCTACGGCCTGCAGCGCTCCGGCCGGGTTGCCTTCGGCGGTGTCCTGCTGATCCTCCTGTTCGGCCTGGCCGAGCGGCGTGCCGCGGCCCCGCTGACGCCCCTGCCGTTCGTGGCCCGGCGCCTGCTGCCCCTGGCGGCCGTCACGCTCTGCGCCGCGGCGATGGCCGCGGCGTTCTTCATGCTGTCCCTTCACCTTCAGCAGGTACGCGGCCTGTCCCCACTGCGGACGTCGGCGGTCTTCCTGCTGTCCACCCCGGCCCTCCTCGCCGCCGGCCCGCTCACCGGACGGCTCATCGCCCGGCTGGGGGAGCGGCGCGTCCTGGCGGCCGGACCGGCCGTCGCGGCGACCGGGCTCGGCCTGCTCAGCCTCCTCGACGCGCCGTACGCCGGGCTCCTCGTCTTCCCCCTCGGCGCCGGCATGACCTTCTCCGCCGCTCTGCTGACCGCGCTGCACGGGGTGGGGGACGACCGGACCGGACTGGCCGGCGGCCTGGTCAACACGGCGATGGAGATCGGCCCGCCCCTCGGCCTGGCCGTGCTGATCCCCGTCGCCGCCGCCCACTCCCCGGACGCCTCGAGCGGCTACGCGTTCGCCCTGCGCGTCGCCGCGGCCGCACTGGCGGCCATTGCCGTGTGCGCGGCACTGCCGCGCCGTACCCGATGAGAGAAGGAGAAAGAATGTCCGCACGTTTCACCCGCAAGGTGGCCCTCGTCACCGGCGGCGGTTCCGGCATCGGCCGGGCGACCGCGCTGGCGTTCGCCCGCGAAGGCGCCACCGTCGTGGTCGCCGGGCGGAACGCCGAGGCGCTCGACCGGACCGTGGCACTGATCGAGGACGAAGGCGGCCGGGCGGACGCGGTGCCGACCGACGTGTCCTCCTCCGAGGACGTGGCCCGGCTCGTCCGGACCGCCGTGGCACGCCATGGCGGCCTGCACATCGCGTTCAACAACGCGGGCGTCGTCGAGGCCGGGCCGCTCGCGGACCTGGACGAGGCCGCCTGGGACCGTCAGCTCGCCGTCAACCTGACCGGCGTCTTCCTCTGCATGAAACACGAGATCGCCCACATGCGCGCCAACGGCGGTGGCGTGATCGTCAACACCGCGTCCAACGTGGGCGCCCACCGGCGCCTGCCGTTCCTCGGCGCGTACGCGGCCTCGAAGGCCGCGGTGAGCACGCTGACCCGCGCGGCGGCGAAGGAGTACATCGGCGACGGCGTCCGTATCAACGCGATCAGCCCCGGCCCGATCGAGACCCCGATGTCCCTGCGGCCCGGCGAGACCGAGGCCGACCGCGCCGAACGGCTGAAGGACGAGTCGCCGATCGGCCGGGTCGGCACCCTAGCCGAGGCCGCCGCCGCGGTCCTCTACCTGGCCTCGCCCGACGCGGCCTTCACGGTCGGCCACGACCTCGTCCTCGACGGCGGGGCCAGCGCCTGACCGGAATTCTTCCTCGCGTCTCCGCCCCGGAGACCTCCGATCCGACCGGCGCGTGGATCCCGCTACGGCGGGGCACGCGCCGGTCGGTGGGGCGAGGCCGTCACCCGCCCGCCCGCGCGCGACCGCGACCGCGACCGCCGTGCCGTACGGGTCGCGCGCTCGGCTCACCCCGCCGCCGCGGGTCCGGGCCGGCGCGGGTCGAGTTCGAGCTCCAGCTCATGACGGATCGGGATGCCGTCCAGGCCGGTCGCCGGGATCGACGGCTTCAGCGCTCGCGACCGGGCCACGGCGTCGCGGTGCAGGACGGCGAGGTCGAAGCCGTACCGCTGGTAGAAGCGCAGCGCCCGCAGGTTGTCATTGGTCGTGACGAGCCACAGCCGTACGGCGTCCGCGGCGCGAGCCGCCGCGGCCACGGCGTCGACCAGCGCGGTGCCCACGCCCGTCCCCTGCCGTACGGAGTCCAGGGTGACGAGCTCGCACTCCCGTCCGTCGGGGCGGTACGTGACGACCCCGGCCCGCACGCCATCGAGGTGGGCGACGAAGCCGGGCAGCGCGGTCGTGTCGTGCGCGACGCCCCGGCTGACCGAGACCACCCCTCCCCACCGCTCGGTGAACAGCTCGCGCATCCAGGGGAGGTCCTCGGGGCTCAGCGGCCGCACGACCGGCCGGAGCGTCGCGTCATAAGCAGAAGGCATCATGGCCCCATCCTGGCGCGAACCGTCCCGAGTCGGGCGCCGCCAAGATCCGTTGAATGGGACAATGCGGATATGACCCACGTCTCCGTCACCCGGCTTCTGCGCAGCACCGTCGCCGCCGTCCTCACCCTGCTGTTCGGCGTCGGCCTGGCGGCGTTCGGCGTCCTCTTCGCCGTGACCGAGGCCCCGGGCGGCGCTCGCGACCTTCGCGCCTACGAGGCGGCGGCGCGCTGCCCGGCGCCTCCGTCCGCGCCCGCCGACTGCCGATGGACGCAGGAGTTCACCGTGTCCGGCGGCAGGCTGCCCAACAGTCGGCGTCAGCCGAACCGCCTGGTCCTGAACGGCGCGGACGGCACCAGGCGGGAGACGTCCTACGACTCCGGCGGCCCCGTCTTCGAGAAGGGCGAGCGGGTCACCGGCACCGTCTGGCGCGGCCTGCTGACCGAGATCTCGTCCGGGGAGTTCTCCCAGAAGACCTATGACTTTCCGGCCGACATGCGCGCGCGGGCGCTGATCTCCGCGCTGATCACGGTTCCCAGCGGCCTGGTGATGACCGCCGCGTGCGCCTGGCGACTGGGGCGCCGCGCCGTCCCGGACCCGACGCCGGGCATGGTCGCCACACTGGGTCTGGCCGTCGGGCTGTTCTTCGCCGGGCTCTTCTCCCCGCTCTTCGTCGGCGGTAGCGGGGACGACCCCTGGCTGGTGGCGGCCGTCTGGCTGCCCATCGCCGCCGTCCTGACCGTCGTGGCCCGCGTGTACGTCACCCGGAAACGCGCCGCGGACACCGTGACCGGTGAGGACGCGCACGGCGTCACGCCCGCCGGCCGACCGTGAGGACCGCGGACCAGTGGCGGGTCAGCCGCCCGTCCGGGCGCGCGGCGAGGAGACGGCGCACCTCCCGGTAGAGGTGCTCGCGCTTGGCGGGCTCCATGGCGATGTGGTCCGAGAAGGTGCCGAGGAGGGCGATGTACTCCTCGGCGGTGTAGCGCCGGGCCCAGACGTGGCGCCGTGTCCCGGCGACCGTGAAGTGCCCGGAGGCCTCGAACTCGGCGGCGGTGGGCTCGGGCCGGTCTCCGGGCGGTGGCGGCGGCCAGGGCGAGCCGTCGCCCTCGCCGAGCTCGTCGTAGACCCGCTGGATCTCGGTGAAGAACGGGTCGAAGCCCGCCGGGAAGGCGTGCCCGGCATCCCACACGGCCAGGTGACCGCCTCGGGGGAGGAGGGCGGCGGCCTTGGCGTACTTGATGTCCGGGTCCACCCATTTCCACGCGGTGGCCGCGTAGACGAGGTCGAAGCGGGCACCCGGCGGCGGCCGCCACTCCTCGAACGACGAGGTGATCACCGAGCCGTCCGGAAACGTCGCGAGGCGGCGCCGCGCCTCCGCCGCCAGAGCGGCACCGAGCTCGATCGCGGTGATCGAGAAGCCCAGGCGCGCCAGCGGCAGGGTGGCCTTCCCCGGCCCGCAGCCGACCTCCAGGAGGCGCGCGGGCGGCCGGAGTCCGGTCATCGCCAGCAGGTCGGCGTACAGGTCGGCCGGGTAGTCGGGACGCGCGGTCTGATAGCGAGAGGCTACGCGATCGAAGGTCTCTCGCAGCCGGCGATCGGTCATGTGAAGAGTCTGACAGCCCGGGCGTGAGGCGATGCGACCTCGAGATCACGCGCCGCCACCATGGCCGGTCTCGAGATCGCCGACCACGACCGCGTCGCGGGCCATCACACCCCGGAAGACCAGCCCGACGCGATCGCCGCGAACATCGCCGCCTGGCTGGACAAGCACGATCTGCGCGCCGGCCACCTCGCCCGAGACGTCGCGGTCGCATGAACCGGCGGGATCCTCACCGCTTCGACCGGCGAGCCGGCACCGGTGAGGATTCCGTGGTCGACGAGGGATCAGAGCGTCTTGACGGTGCCGCCGTCGATGACGTGGTCCGCGCCGGTGATATTGCCGGCGACGTCGGAGAGCAGGAAGGCGATCAGAGCCGCCACCTCGCGGGGCTCGGTGATGCGTCCCGTGGTGATGCCGAACGCCTCGGGGATCTGCTGCAGGAACGCCGCGTGCTCGGCGCCGACGGCGGCGGCGACCTTGCCGCCGAAGCCGTCCGGGTCCTCCCAGATCGCGGTGCGGACCACTCCGGGCGAGACGGTGTTGACCCGGACGCCCTGCGGTCCGAACTCCTCGGCCAGCGACTTGCCCACCGCGGCCAGGGCGGCTTTGGCGGCGCTGTAGGCGACCGGGCCGGCGGCGGGCAGTCGGGAGTTGATGGACGAGACGTTGACGATGGAGCCCCGGCGCTCGATGAGGCTGGGGAGCGCGGCGCGGCTGACGCGGACCGCGGCGAGCAGGTTGAGATCGAGTACCCCGTTCCACTGCGCGTCATCGGTGCCGAGGAATCCCGTGAGCTGCACGGCGTCTCCGCCGCCGGCGTTGTTCACCAGCAGGTCGATGCCGCCCAGTTCGGCCAGGGCGCCGTCGATGAGCGTGGTCGCTCCGGCGGCGGTGCTCAGGTCGACCGAGATGGGAACCGCCCCGGTCTCCTTCAGCTCGGGCGTGATGGTGCGCGCGGCTCCCACGACCCGTACGCCCTCGTCGATCAGCGTCCGCACGGTGGCCAGCCCGATGCCCCGGCTGGCGCCGGTGACGACGGCCGTCTTGGAGGTGAGGTTCAGTTCCATTGGGACTCCACTTATTTACCTGTAGGTACAAAATGAGGGCATCCGTCGGCTCGGGCGGTCACCTTGGGCGGCGGGGGTCGGAGGGGTTACAGAGAGTCGATCACCGCGTCGATCACGCGAGACAGGCGGTCGGGCCCCTCGGCGACACGCGCCATCAGCCGTAGCCCCACCACCGTGTTCACGAGCAGGCTGCCGAGCGCGTGCGCGTCGCGGTCGGTGGCGATCTCTCCGGAGCGCTGTCCCTCTTCGATCAGCGCCCGGAAGGCGTCCTCCGTACGGTCGAGCATGCGTCGCACGAGCTCGGTGGCCGCCTCGTCGGTCCCCGCGAGCTCCGCGGCCGTGTTCACGGCCATGCAGCCACGGCGATCAGGGTCGGCCAGATCCATCTCGGTCAGCAATCTCAGCACCTTGCGCAGCCGGCTCTTGACGGGCCCGGGCTCCTCGAGCATCTCGATGAGGAGCGCCGCCTGGCTGTCCCGGTAACGCCGGAGTGCCTGCTGGAACAACGCCTGTTTGCTGCCGAAGGCGTTGTAGAGGCTGCCCTTGCCGATGCCCAGGGCGTCGACCAGGTCCTGCGGGGTGGTGGCGGCGTAACCCTTGCGCCAGAACACCTGCATGGCCTGCTCGACGGCGACCTGTGGATCGAACTGCCTCGGCCTTCCCATGTCTGAACCATAGCACGTTTTGTACCTTGAGGTAAATAATGCGCTCTGGCGATCACCTGGCCGGTCGCTCGGCCCCCTCCCGGTGCGTCTCCGTCGTCCGTTCGGGCGTCCACGCGCTGAGGATGCGCAGGGCGTCGTCCGATGGGGAGCCCGGCTCGGCGGTGAGGACCATGAGGCGCTGCCCCGAACCGTCGGGGCTGCTCCACGTGTCACAGTCGAGGTTGAGATCACCGACCAGCCGGTGGCGGTAGTGCTTGGTGCCGTAGCCCGCGCTGTTGACACGGTGCTCGGCCCACCAGGTGCGGAAGTCGGCGTCCTGGACGGACAGTTCGCCGACGAGCCGGGCGAGCTCGGGATCGTCGGGGTCCGCGGCGGCCTCCATGCGCAGCGCGGCCACGGCGTCGCGGGCGTCGTGCTCCCAGTCCCGGTGCATCTCACGGATGGTCGAGTCGGTGAACAGCAGGAGCAGGTAGTTGCGCCGGCTCGCCGGGACCAGCGAGAAGTCGGTGTACAGGGCGGCGGCGCCGGAGTTCCAGTCCAGGATGTCCAGCCGTCTGCCCAAGATGATGGCGGGGGTGCCGGTGAGCTGGTCGAGCAGGCGTCGCATGGGGGGCCGTACGCGCTGCGCGGGCCGCCGCCGGCGCGGCCGGGCGTCGGCCTTGCCCGCGAGCTCGTACAGGTATCTCTGCTGGTCGTCGTCGAGGCGCAGCGTACGGGCGAGGGTGGCGAGCACCGACGCGGACGCCCGGACCCGGCCCTGCTCCAGCCGCGTGTAGTAGTCGACGCTGATCGCCGCGAGCTGGGCGACCTCCTCGCGGCGGAGCCCCGCGACCTTGCGACGGGAGTCGGTACCCGGCAGGCCGAAGTCCGCCGGCGCCAGCTGTGCCCGGCGAGCCTTCAGGAACGCGCCGAGTTCGCTGCGATCAGGTGCGGGAGTCATGCCCTCCATTGTCACGCCGACGGCGCGGATCTGAGAGGGCACGTTCTTTCCCAGGCAAGAACGCGCCTCTTTCGCGCACCCCGGATCGGGCCGACCGTGGAGACATGCCCGGCATGGCCCCGGGCCGGGAGCCCGCCACTCGGTGCGGTCCCCTGAGACAACGAAACGGAGAATCCCCGTGGCGAAGATCGACGTCACCTTCGACAGCGCCGGCATCCCCCTCGCCGGTCACCTCTACCTCCCCGACGTCCCGGCGGAGCGCCCACGTCCGGCGATCGTCGTCGGCCACCCCGGCACCGGTGTCAAGGAGCAGACCGCCGGCCTGTACGCGCGGCGGCTGGCGGAAGAAGGCTTCGTCACGCTCGCCTTCGACGCGGCCTACCAGGGCGAGAGCGGCGGCGAACCCCGCGGCCTGGAGGACCCCGCCCACCGCGTCGAGGACCTCAAGGCCGCAGTCTCCTTCCTCACCACCCGCCGCGGAGTCGACGCGGAACGCATCGGCGCACTCGGCATCTGCGCCTCGGGCGGCTACGCGCTCCCCGCCACGGCGGGCGATCACCGCATCAAGGCCGTCGCCACGGTCAGCGCGGTCGACATCGCCCGCCAGTTCCGCCTGGGGGCCGACGGGGCACAGGACCCGGCCGTCTTCCAGCGCATGCTGGACGCCGCCGCCCGCGCGCGGACCGCTGAGGCCCGTGGCGAGGAGCCGCCGGTCCTGACCCTGTTCCCCGACACCGCCGAGCAGGCCCGCGCGCTCGGCGGAGAGCACGGCTTCGAGGGCTTCGAGTACTACCGCACCCCGCGAGGCCGGCACCCTCGCTCGGCGAGCTCCCTGACCTGGTCCAGCATCGACAGGATGGCGACCTTCGACGCTTTCGCCGCGGTCCCGCTGATCGCACCGCGGCCGCTGCTCATGGTCGTCGGCACCCGCGCCGTCACCTCGTGGATGAGCGTCGAGGCGTTCCAGCGCGCCGGCGGCCCCAAGGAGATCCACTGGATCGACGGCGCCGGCCATGTCGACCTGTACGACCGGAAGCAGTACGTCGACCCCGCCGTCGAGAGGCTCGCCGGTTTCTTCGCGGAGAACCTGGGCGAGTGAAGCGGCCTCGCGGGAGGACTACGCCGGTGCGGCGGCCTGGCGGAGATGGCGACTGACATCGCCGACGAGGGTGATGCGGACCCGGCGCTCCAGGAATCGCCACTGATCGTCGCGGCGCTCGAAGCGGTCCTGGTATCGGCCGGCGGCGATGGGCCGCAGCGGCAGATCGGGTAGTGCCTGCAACACGGTGACGTACGATCGCGCGGTCGCGGTCCCGGCCTCTTCGTCGACCTCAATGGCGAGGTTGGTGGTGACGTGCTGGGTCCGCGGCGTGCCGTCGTCGTAGACGATCACCGTCTCCCGGAACATCTTCTCGACCTCGCCGCGGCCGCTCACCGGCGCCGCGCTCCCCACGAAGGTGGCGCCGGCGAACAGCGCGTCCAGCCCGGCGAAGTCCCCGTCGTCCACGAGCTCGGCGTAGCGGGCGATCAGGTTCTCGATCGCCCGGTGACTCGGCGGGGGATCAGCGGGCATGGTCGGCCTCCAAGGCGAGCAGAACGATCCTCAGTATCGCCGGTGATGACAGCCGGCGTCTGAAGGCGCCGTCGGCGCCGCGCCGAGCCGGCACCCAGGACGGCTCCGGCCCGCCGCCCACCGTGTACCGAATGCTCGGCGACCGCAGTCCAGGACGACGGCAAAACCCCCATATCGGCACCACGGGTGAGGCTTTTCCCGAGCATTCGGCACGAGCCCCACACGACCACGACCCAGGTCAGGTCGATGCGGTGTCCCAGATCGGAGGTCTTCGCTCGCTGACCGCGCGCGGCTTCTGCGGCGAAGCGCATAAGGGCGCGGGTGGATTCTGTGCATCCACCCGCGCCCTCGGTGTTGCACCGGTTGTGGACCGGAGCCCAGGCGGTTACGTGGGCCGCACCCTCGCGACCGCGAAGATGTTCTGCCCGAAGCGGAGGGGCAGCCGGTCGAACCGGCGGCTCAGCGGCACGACCAGGCGGTCGTACAGCCTCACCAGCCGGGGATCGGCGAAGTCGGCCGTGCGGCCGACCATGACCCGGTTGAACAGCCCGCCAAGGATGTTGATGGGCCGGCAGACCTCCACCTCCAGACCGGCGAGCCGAAGCCTCTCGTTCAGGCTCTCCGGCGTGTAGCGCACCTGGCGGCCGGCCCGGTCGCGGTCGAAGGCGCTGTAGAGATTCGGGTAGCCGGCCTCCCAGACGATGAACCGGCCGCCCGGCACGGTGACCTTGGTCAAGGCATTGAGGGCCTCGACGTCGTCCTCCAGGTACCCCAGGACGTTGACCAGGAGCACCGTGTCGACCGGCGCGATGTCGAGTCGCTCCGGCAGTTCCACGCGGAGCACCTCGGCGTCCTCGAAGCGTCGCCGCAGGTGCTCGACCCAGCTCTGGGCCCGGTCGCTCAGCACCAGGCGCTGGAGCTTGGCGCCCACCAGCTCGATGAGCCGCGCGGACACCTCTCCCGTCTGCTCGCCGGGTACGAACAGCGAGCCGCCGACATACGGTGCGGCCATCGCCGCCTGGTAGGCGCGGTACCGATCGGCGTCCCCGCTGGGCTTCCAGAACGGGACCAGCTCGGGGGCGAGGTGACCGTCACCGTCGCCGGCGGTCGGCTTGACGGGTTCCCTCTTCACGAAGAACGGGCGGAGAGAGTCCCGTAACGACTTTCGGGTCATTTCGTCCTCCATCTTGTTTAGGTGCGGCCCCGGTCGTGTACACCGGTCGGCCGCACGGCTTCACCTCCTACAGTTCCGGCTGCGGGCCGTACCTCAAGTGCCGGGCGGACCGAACCAGCGGTGTGTCCTCCTCGGCCCTGGTCACCGCGGCATTCGCGCTCGCGGTGTGGCTCCGCTTGACCTTGACACAGTGACAAGGTCTTCACTGTGGCCGAGGAGGTGGTCCCGATGGCCATGCCGAGAGAGGACACGAACACGATGCGAGCTCTCCAGGGGCTGGAGAACGGCAGTTCGTCGGTGCGGTTGCAGGCCGCGATGGCGGTCGGCACGGCCCCAGACCCGAGGTTCGTCGACAAGCTCATCGAACGATGCGCGATCGAGCCTGAATTCTTCGTGCGCGAGATGCTCACGTGGGCACTCACCCGCCACTCATCATCAACGACGGTTCCGAAGCTCATCGCCGAGCTCCGCTCGGAGGGTGCGCAGGCACGAAGCCAGGCGCTGCACACGCTGTCCAAGATCGGGGATCGGCGGGCGTGGCCGGCGATCACCCGGGCGCTTCTGACCGACGCCGACGACGAGGTGGCGCGGAGCGCGTGGCGAGCAGCGGTCGTACTCGTGCCCGAAGGGGAAGAATCCGAGTTGGCCGGAGTGCTGGCGACCCAGTTCGGGCGCGGCGAGCGTGAGACGCAGCTGAGCCTCAGCCGGGCGCTGATCTCGCTCGGTGAGGTGATGATGCCGACCCTGCGCGCCGCGATGACGGATCGCGACCCTCGCGTGCGCCGGCACGCGATCGCCACGGAACGGCTGTTGCGCGACCCGGATGCCGGCTTCGAGTCCGCGATCGAGGAGGCGAAGCGCCTCGTAGCCCTCGGTGGGACCGGCCAGGAGGGACGGTAGACGGTGTTGATCGGTGATGTGGCACGACGGTCCGGGGTCAGCGCCCGCATGCTCAGGCACTACGAGTCGCTCGGCCTGGTGCGGCCGATGGGTCGTACCGAGGCCGGCTATCGAGCGTATTCCGGCGAGGACATCCGGCGGATCTTCCATATCGAGAGCCTGCGGTCATTGGGGCTGTCGCTGCGTGAGATCGGGTGCGCGCTGGATGATCCCGGCTTCAAGCCCTCGGAGCTCATCGACGACCTCATCCGCCAGACGCGAGAACGCATCGCGAATGAGACGGAGCTGCTCACGCGACTCCGTCGGATCGATGCCGCGGAACCCGCCGGCTGGGAGGACGTCCTCCAGATCGTCGCACTCCTCCAGGCCTTGGGGTCGGAGAACGCCGGGAAGCGCCAGCGAGCGGCCTTGTCCTCGGTCGAAGAGGCTCCGGTGCCGGTGGAGGCTCTGGTCGAGGCGGCGTTGAGCGAGACGGACCCGAACGTCGCCGGAGCCCTTCGCTGGGCCCTGGCGCAATCGGGCGATCGTGGATCGGCGCTGCTGGCGGAGGGCCTCGGCTCACCGGCAGCCGAGGTCCGGAAACGCGCCGTCCAGTCCATCGCCGAGATTCCGAACGGTGCGGCGACCGCACTGCTGCGCGACGCCCTCACGAACTCCGACATCGCGGTCCGCAGGTACGCGGCTCTGTCGCTCGGGGCGCGTGGAGTGGCCGACGCGGTCCCGACGCTCATCGACATGATCGTCGAGGGCACGAACGACGCCGACGCGGCCGACGCGCTGAGCGCGCTGGCGAGTGATCCCGCGTTGGCGGATCAGATCGCCACCGGGCTCGTCGACCGCCTCGCCCACGGCGCCGTCGAATCATCCGCACGCCGGCGGCTGACAGAGGCGCTCGCGGACATCCCGGGGACCACGACGTCACGTGCCCTCGCGGATCTGTCACATGACGACGACCGTGCCGTCGCGCTCACCGCGACCTACATTCTCACGCTGCGCGACGTACGAGAAGGGCAGTGACGACCCGCGGCGAAACGGGCCTTACCAGGAGAGCGGCTGACGCTAGGCGGCGTTGAGCGCATGCAGGAGGTGCCGTTCGTCGTGGTCGGAAAGTCCCGCGCGGCGTGGCCGTTCCGGATCTCTGGTCAGCTCCCACG
This sequence comes from Actinoallomurus sp. NPDC052274, assembly GCF_040679475.1. NCBI lineage: Bacteria > Bacillati > Actinomycetota > Actinomycetes > Streptosporangiales > Thermomonosporaceae > Actinoallomurus > Actinoallomurus sp. NPDC052274. The sequence continues at coordinate 51,079 of NZ_JBFAUT010000038.1, read as the reverse complement.
CGAGGGTGTCCGCGAGCGTCTCGGCGAGCGGCCGCGAGACCAGACCCGCGGCTCTGGCCGTACTGCCGTCTCGGGAACCGAAACCGGCGTACTCCGGCAGAGGCAGCCACAGAGGCAGGGACCGTTCGCCCATCCACGGCGCGACGTCGTGGGCGAGCAGCCACTTCTGGTCGACCGCCGCGACCGAGCCGTGGTGGTCGGCCACCTGACGGGCCACCGCCAGGTGCTCGGGCAGGGAGAGTGTCTCGCCGACGACGTTGAAGACCCCGCTCACGCCGCCCTCGCCGGCGTCGATGAGCCACGTCGCCACATCGCGAACGTCGATCACCTGCGTCATCAGGTCAGGCGCGTCGGGCACCAGCACACTGCCATCGTCGGCGGCCGGTCGGGCGAACCGCAGCGGCCAGTAGCCCGTACGGTCGGAGGTGTCACCTGGACCGCCGATGAGCCCGACGCGGGCGATGAGTGAGCGGTCAGGACCGAAAGCGTTCGACACGTGTCGCTCGCACGCGACCTTCGCCTCCCCGTACGTTTCCATGGTCTCCATGACGTCCCCGGCGAGCGCTGGGAGCAGGGCGGCGCTCTCATCGTCTCCGGGTCTGGAGCCATCGGCGTACACGCTCACCGACGAGACGAAGAGGAACGATCCGGCGCAGCCGGCGAGAGCCGCGGTCGCGCGCCCGACCTGCCCCGGTTGACGGGACACGTCGACCACCACATCCCACTCGGCGCGGGAGACCTCGTCGTAAGCATCGGGGTCGTCTCGGTCGGCACGCTTGAACTCCGCGCCGCGCGGAACGGCCCCGGACTCACCACGAGCCATGCAGGTGACATGGTGTCCGCGTTCCACTGCCATCGTCGCGATGTGGACGCCGAGCCAGGCCGTGCCGCCGAGAACGAGAAGTCGCATGCGGACAGTGGAATCCATCCCGCAGAGTCCTCGAAAGGCGCTTCGCCCACGGCGTAGCCGTCCATTCCGGACGAACCTGCCGGCGGCAGCACGCGATGAGCTGCGGTCCGGCATGTTACCTGTGCGCGTCGCCCGTGGAGCCGAGACCGGTGTGGTCGGGAGCCCTTGCCGTGATGACGAAGGATCGCTAGGCGGGGGAGGCGTGCGCGGCGGGGAGCTCGGCGAAGGTCTCTTCGACCAATTTCGTCAAGGCGTCGCGGCCGTCATCGCCGGGCCGCTGTTGATGGTCGGGCTGGGCGCCGGGCTGTCGTTCGGCGTGGGTGACGGGGCGGCGATGAGCCTCGTCGAACCCGAGCGAGCCGGGATGGCCACCGGGCTCCTCCACAGCATGCGCATCGGCAGCGAAGCCATCGTCATCGCCCGTGTACGGCGCCGTCCTGGTCAGCCTGATCAGCACTCGCGTCGGCTCCCAGGAACTGGCCGCCAAGGTCGCTGCGGGAGACCTGACCGGCGACGACGCCGCCGTGCTGGCCGCTGGGTTCACCTACGCCTTGCACATCGCGCTGTACGGAACGGCCGCCGTGTGCCTTCTCGGCACGGTGGCCATCGCCGCCGCACCGGCCCGGCCGCGCCGAGACATCACCGAGAGCGTCGGGCAGCTCGTGCCGGTCGGTCATGAGCAGGCATGACCGCTGGTTGCGCCGGGAAGGCGTCGGCATCCCGCGATCGCGCCAGTACGGTAATACGGATCGGCAGTGAGAGGATAAGCTTCGCGAGTACCGCGAGTGGGGCCTTCCAGAGATGGGCGTCCAGATACTGGATGAACTCCTCGCCGGCCGCGGCCGCCACAGCGAGTCCCACATATGGCTGGACACCCACCACGCATTCGGAGTCACCCCGACATGTTTCACCGAATTCGCCAAGCGCGACGCCAAGGCACTCCTCGGCCGGCGCACCGAAGAAAGCACCCTGTGAACGACGACCGGAATGCGAAGGTGACACGATGAGCCGCCTCATCGTTCAGATGCAGATGTCGGTCGACGGCTGCGTGAGCAGCGACGTCCCCCGATCACGGTGGCAGCTGTGGGACTGGGGACCGGACTGGCCCTGGACACCCGATGCCCGCGCGCGGTTCAACGAGCTGTTCGCGTCCGCTTCAGGGATCTTGCTCAGCCGGCCGATGGTCAGCGAAGGGTACCTGGACCATTGGCGACGCACTGCCCAACAGCATCCGAACGACCCCGACTACGCATTCGCGGCACGCATCGGCCAGCTCCCGAAGGTCGTCGTCACCCACCGCGAGCCGGCCACCGCATGGCCGGGCACGACGGTGATCACTGGAGACTTCGCCGAGGCGGTGCGGCGGGCCAAAGACTCTGTCGACGGCGACCTCATCTGCTTCGGCGGCGCCGGCTTCGCCACCGCGCTGCTCGACCACGGCCTGGTCGACGAGCTGCAGCTCTACATCAATCCCGGCATCGCCGGTCACGGCGCACAGATCTTCAGCGATGCCCTCGCAGCCGACCGCCTCACTCTCCTCGACGCGACCTCCACCGACTGCGGAATCCTCATCACCCGCTGGCTGCCTGCGGCAGGTCGACAGAGCCGTTAGCTGGACAGGCACCAACGGGGCTGTCCGTTCCGGATGAACCTGTCGGCGGCAGTACGCGATGAGCTGCGGTCCGACAAGTGGTTGTTCACTTCGAACTGACGAATTATGTAGCGTGAGGCGGTGAAGAACATCGCGCCGTCCGAGGGTTCTGCTGGGATGACGGCACTCTTACCCGATGAGACCGAGCCGGAGCGACCCCGTAGGCGCCGGCACCCGAATGCCCGTCTCGACCGTCCCTGGTCGGTCAGCCTCCCGTAAATCGATGCGTGGAAGAGTTGGGGTCGCCATGAGGGAATCGACCGAGGTCATGCGTTTGGCGGACCACTTCCGGAACGCGCCTTCGGTCTTTACCTCGTCTCCGCTGTACCGTTCGTTGTGCATGAGCGCGGCCGATGACCGCGATCTTCTCGAGATTCTGACGGAGCGTCGGGCGGGGCAACAGCCGTCATACCTGCTCCTAGGCGCCGTGCACTACCTTTTGCTACGTGGCGTACGGCATCGGCTACGTGATTTCTATCCTTCTCTGGTCGGCTCCGCGGCTGCGGACCCGAACGACGCCGGGCCGGTGTTCCTCGATTTCTGTCGGGTCCACCGAGCGGAGTTGCGCCGGCTGGTCCGCGAACGCCTGGTCCAGACGAACGTGGTGAAGCGATCTGTCGCTCTGAAGATCGCCATGTCCGTGATCGCGGATCGATGTGACCGGCCCGTGCATTTGATCGAGGTGGGCGCGAGCGCCGGCGTTCACCTCCTCTTCGACCGTTACCGCTACGTCATCAGCGGCCGGACGTCCGGGCCCGCGGACGCCGACGTGACCATCGAGACGAAGTGGCTTGGCTCGGACCTGCCTCCCGCTTACGACCGTTGCCCACCGATCGCCGGCAGAACCGGCGTCGACATCAACCCCGTGGACGTCACGGACCCCGACGAGCGGCTCTGGCTCAGAGCACTGGTATGGCCCGAGAACCAGCAGGAGGCCGACCTGCTCTCCGCGGCGTTCCATCAATTGATCGAATATCCGGTCGACGTCATCGCCGGCGATGCGATCGACATCTGCCCGAGTCTCGGAAGACGGCTGCCTCCGGGCGAGCCACGTGTCGTGTTCCATGCCGCGACGCGAATGCACGTCCCACCGGCGCAGCGCGCGGAATTCGACAGTGCGATCGATTCCATCGGTGAGCATGGGCCGCTGTTTCACGTCTGGCAAGAACCTTCGACCGCGCCTCCTCGTGGGTCCGGCACCGATGTTCCCGAGGCCCTGGCCATGCACGGACCGGACGGCATTGATCCCATCCCTCTGATACAGGTCGACGGCCACCTCGAGTGGATAGCACCCCTGACGGTCGAGGTTCGGTGAATCCGGCAGGCCGCGGGTTCTGCTGTCCAGTTAACGGATTCCTCTCTGCTCGCAGCGGCTTGACACAGAGAGGCGCCGAGAACCGTACCGTCCCGCCAGCGCGCCGCGGGCGGAGCCAGACTCGGAGTCGATCGTTTCAGCCGGTCAACGGGCAGGCGTCGGCCGGCGAGGGCATCCTCAATAGAGGAACGTCGGCTTGGGCAGGGGCTTGCCGCTGTCGGTGGTGAGGCCATCGCCGGATGACCGCCCCATCAACCAGGCCAGGAGGGATGCCTGACGGCCTTGGACCGTCACGGCGTCGCCGCTGGTGGATGTCTCGTACCAGGCATCGGTATCTGCGGCGTGGATGCGCATGGCGGGCGAGTCCTCGCGGATGTTGAAGGCTGCTGTGACCTGTTCCAGTTGGTGGGAGACGAAGTCGGCGGGCCAGTGGTCGGGGGTGACGCCGATTCGTAGATCGACATGATGGATGAGTACCTCGCTGAGCCGGGCGTCGGCGATCCGGGCGGCGCGATGGCGTTGCCCGGCGGTCCAGCGGACTTCGTTCTGCCATGCCTCGGCGGGCATCAGTGTGTACTCGGTGGCGAACCTTTCGGCGCTGGCGCGGACATCGGCGATCAGTTCGGCGGTGCCGCGACCGGCGCCCGCCTCGATCTGCGCTTCCCGCGCCTCCAGGCTCGGATACTCCGCTGCTGGTGTTCCGGTCCGCGCCCAGGTCAGCAGCCGGATGCCGCCGTCGGCGTTGCGGGCGAGATGGGTCAGCACATGCCCTCGCGACCAGCCCGGCAGGAGGGATGGAACACGCATGTCCGCATCGCTGAGGGCGGCGACGGTGGTGAGTAGGTGCTCGGTCGCGGTGGTGATTTGATCGAGGAGTTCCGTGGGCTCAAAGCCCGCGTTCAGATCGACGCTCATGCCGTCATTGTCCGCCCCTACCTGCACGTCTTGCTGTCCTTGCTCTGGCTCTGTCAGTGGTCCAATGGTCGTTCCCAAAATATCTCGTCGCGCCATTCACCGTCGATGAAGATGTGTGAATGGGCGATGCCCCATGGTGTGAAGCCGTTGCTTCTCAGCACACCGTGGGAGCTCGCGTTGTCCATCCGCGCGTCCGGCGTGCCCCTGCTACTGGAACTCCGACCCCCGTTGGCCGGGTGAGTCCGAACTCGGCAGGCTTGAGAAAGGCGGGCGTGTCCAGTTAACGGTGTATCTCGGTTTTGTGAGGTTTAGTTGCGGGCGGCGGCCAAGCGGCCTTCCCTCCCTGGCCAGAGGCGGAAGAGGCGATCAGGATCGGCAGAGCTCTGGCGGGACGGCTGGGCGTTCCGTTCCATTTCGCGAGTCCCAACGAACCTGATGACACAGCTCCACGCTGGTGGGACTCCCTCTGACAGGGCGTCGCAGTCGTGCAACGGCACCGACAGCTCGGTCTCCAGCTCGTGCCGCCAGAGCAGATGGAACAGCACTGGCAGCACCGCGATCGGGTCTCCGACCGCTTCCGCCCTGGCCATCAGCGGCACCGGCCCGCAAAAGATCATCTGGAGCCGGTCCGCGCCTCGGGAAGCGAGTGGCGCGGATGCCGATAGCCCGCCAACCAGCGCACGTTCGCTGTCCGCACCGGATCCAGAGCACCCACCGGTTCGCTGCTGGCCGACCAGTGGAACGAGGACCTGATCCGCGCGATGTATCCGGACCTGCTGCGGGTCGGCGGGTCGCTGAAGTTCGGGGAGGCCACCACCTCGCTGATCGTCGGGAAGTGGTCGGCGGCCTCGCGGCAGAACACCCTGGCGGCGGCGCTGAAGGAGTGGGGGCGGATGCGCCGCACCATCCACGCCGCCCGCTACCTGTCCGACCCGATCTACCGGCGGAAGATCTCCCGGCAGCTCAACAAGGGCGAGAGCCTGCACGCGCTGCGGCGCGACCTGCACTACGCCCAGCAGGGCACCATCGTTCGCCCGCACCTGCAGGACCAGACCGAGCAGGCATGGTGCCTGACCCTGCTGACCAACGCGGTGATCACCTGGACGACCGAGTACTACGGCAAGGCGATCGGGACCTTGCGGGACCAGGGCCGCGATCTCGCCCCCTGAGAGCGCCCACCTCAACCGGCCTGGGTGGAAGAGCGCTGGGGCCCGGTGACCGTGGTGGTCGTGCCGGGGCTGGTCAGGGTGTCGGGTCGGGCCCTTCAGGTTGAAGGCGGAGCTTAGGGGGTTCGCGTGCTCGGGGCGGGGGCTGTGAGGATGCCGTTGAGCAGGACGAGGAATTGCCATCGGCTGCGGGCCTCGGGGGTGCCTGAGACCAGTTCGGCGGTGGCGGCCGTGATGTGCGGATGCCGGTCGGGCCGGATGGTGCGCAGTGCGGTGAGGAAGGCTTGCCATTCCTGCGCGGCGTTGGGGTCCTGGTTGCGGGTGCCGTGTTCGACGGCGGTCGCGGTGGCGAGCTGGAGCAGCAGGTCCACTCCCCAGGCTGCGCGTTCAGTGTCCATGCCGCCTTCGTACAGGACACTCATCAATGCCTCGATGAGGCCGAAGTAGTTGCGGCCGCGTGGCCGTGACACCAGCGCGGAGCGGGCGAGGTTCGGCCGCGTGTAGAGGATGTGGATGTAGGAGGCAAGGATCTTCATCAGGCGCTCGCGCCAGTCCCCGGGGGCCGTCACAGGGGTGAGGTCCACTTCTCCGAGCATCTCGTCCAGCATCGCGGCGTGCAGTTCGTCGGCGTTGCGGAAGTAGACGTACAGCGAGGCCGGCCCGGTGTCGAGTTCCCGGGCCAGGAGCCGCAGCGTCACCTGGTCGTGCCCCTGGTTCATCAGCTTGACGGCCGCAGCGACGATCCCGTCCGCGGTGAGGGCCGGCTTGGCGGGCCTGTCGCGGCGGCTGCGGGGGGATGCGTCAGGGGCAGGCATGACACCACAGTACCGAACATGTTCGACGCTGTACAAGTCGTATAGCCGCGCCCGACTCACCGAGTCGTTACTTATTGTGATTATCTACGCACTCGCTGCGTAAATCTACGGTTCGTTGAGGAGCATAGCTCGTTACATTCGCCCCGGGTTCATCCTGCATCGCCGGTGTCGGCGGGCGTTTGCCGGCCGTCGAGCCCGCCCGTCGATTGGATGGGAACCGTAACGAACGAACTTGTTCTTAGCGAACATGTTCGTTACCGTGATGGGACGGCGACTCTTCGACCGCTTTTGGAGGAATCATGTCGACCTACATCACCAACGTCCGCGTTTTCGACGGTGAGCGAGTCTTGGACGCCCGCACTGTGGGCATCGACGGGACCGAGATCGTCTCTGTCGGCCAGCAGCCGCCGCAGGACGCCGAGCTCGTCGACGGCCAGGGCGGCACGCTGCTGCCGGGCCTGATCGACGGTCATGTCCACACCTCGCTGGAAGGGCTGCGGCTCGCATTGGCGTTCGGGGTCACCACCGAGCTGGAGATGCAGGGGTACTGGACGCCTGAGCAGCGAGCACAGATCGGCGCCGACGACGAGATCGCCGACGTCCGGTCCGCCCTGCTCGCTCTGATGGCGCCCGGAGGGCACCCCAGCGAGCTGATGGGCGACCTCGGCGATCACGCCCCCGACAGCGGCGGCTGGACCATGCCCTCGGTATCGACCCCCCAGGAGGCCGTGGCCTACGTCAACGCGCGAGTAGCCGAAGGCGCCGACTACATCAAGGTCATGATCGAGGACGGTGCGGTCATGGGGCACCCCGGCCTACCGATGATCAGCACGGAGACCCTGAAGGCAGGAGTGGCCGAGGCACACCGGCTCGGCAAGCAGGTCATCGCCCATGCCCTGACCGTGGCGGCCACGCAGCAGGCCCTGGACGTCGGCGTGGACGGCTTCGCGCACCTGTTCATCGACCAGGCGCACACACCGCAGATCATCGCCGCCATCGCCGACGCCGGCGTCTTCGTCACCCCGTGCCTGGCCGTCAGCGCCTCGGTCATGGGCGGTACCGGCGTTGTGCTCGCCGAGGACCCCCGGGTGGAACGGCGACTGCCCGAGCCCTGGCTCGAAACGCTGCGCGGGACCTTCAACACCTTCCCGGACGGGCGCTTCGAGGACGTCCTCGGTTCCGTCGCGGCACTGCGCGACGCGGGCGTCGACATCATCGCCGGCACCGATTCCTCGGTTCCGGTGCCCTCCCACGGCGGCGTCGTGCACGGCGCGAGCCTGCACCACGAACTCCAGCTACTGGTCCGAGCGGGCCTCAGCCCCCAGGAGGCGCTGCGCGCGGCGACCGGCACACCGGCCCGCAGGTTCGGCCTCACCGACCGAGGCCGTATCGCCCCCGGAGCACGAGCCGACCTGCTCCTGGTCGACGGCGATCCCACGACCCGCATCGGCGACTCCCTGTCCATCCGAACGATCTGGCGCCGCGGTACCGCCATGGCAGCGCACTGAACGGCCAACGCACCGGGGGCCTCGACCAGTGCCCCACCACCTAGGAGTGATCCATCATGTCGACACCAACACCCGCCCCCACGGGCGCCGCTCAGCCGGCCGAGCGCGCCGTGCCCAAGAACGTCCGCTGGGTGCTGCTGGGGATCCTGCTCGCCATGCTGCTGGCGCAGCTGGACGGGCTGATCGTCGGCACCGCCATGCCCACCATCGTCAGTGAGATCGGAGGGCTGGACCACATCTCCTGGGTGGTGACCGCCTACACCCTCACCATGGCCTGCTCGACCCCGATCTGGGGCAAGCTCGGCGACCTTTTCAACCGCAAGCTGATGTTCCTGTCCTCGATCGTGCTCTTCCTGATCGCCTCGGCCCTGTCCGGGGCGTCGACGACCATGACCGAGTTGATCATCTTCCGCGCGGTCCAGGGCGTCGGCGCAGGCGGGCTCGCCGCAGGAGCGTTCGCGCTGATCGGCGCACTGCTGCCGCCCCGCGAACGCGGCCGGTACCAGGGCATGGTCGCCATCGTCATGGCGCTCGGCAGCATCGGCGGCCCGCTGGTGGGCGGTCTCATCACCGGCCACCTCGGCTGGCGGTGGGCGTTCTACATCAACCTCCCCATCGGGATCATCTGCATCGTGTGGTGCCAGCTGCTGCTGCACGTCCCGTCGGTCCGCAAGGAGAAGGCCGTCATCGACTGGCTGGGCATCACGCTGTTGACCAGCACGATCGCCGCGACTGTGCTGGCCTTCACCTGGGCGGGCAGCACCTACGCCTGGGAATCCTGGCAGATCCTCGCCCTCGCCGCCGGGACCGCCTCCGGGTCGGCTCTGTTCATCGCCTCCCAGAAGCGGGCCGCTGACCCGCTCATGCCGCTGCGGATCTTCACCGACGGCCGCAACTTCCCGCTCGCCTCGCTGCTGCTGATCGTCGCGGGCGTGGCCATGTTCGGCGCCACGCTCTACTTGCCACTCTTCCAGCAGACCGTGCAGGGCGCCTCGGCCACCAACTCGGGTCTGCTGCTGGTCCCGATGATGGCCGGCACCGTCATTGCCTCCAACATCGCCGGGAAGGTGATGACCAAGACCGGCAAGTACAAGATCTTCCCCGTGCTCGGCACCGCGTCACTGGTGGTCGGCATGTACCTGCTGTCGACCATGGACACCGGCACCGCCCGGTTCACCACCAGCCTGTTCATGGTCCTGGTCGGCATCGGCACCGGCTTCACCCTCCAGATGGCCAACACCATCGCCCAAAACAGCGTGGAACTGCGCGACATCGGAGCCGCCTCCGCCGCCGCGACCCTGTTCCGCACCGTCGGCGGCTCCCTCGGCGTCGCGGTCTTCGGCTCCCTGTTCACTAGCTCCGTCCAAGGCCACGCCGCACCAGGCGAAGGAAGCACCAACCACGTCGCGCACATGACCGCCGCAGCAAAGGACGCCTACCTCCACGCCGTCGCCCACGCCACCCACCAGATCTTCCTCGTCGGCGCAGCCATCGCCGCCGTCGGCCTCATCGCCGCCATCGCCATTAAAGAAGTACCGCTCCGTGCCAAGCCCGGCAGCGGTCCCGCTCCCGTCAAACCCACCACCCCACAACCAGCCAGCAAATAGCTTTCGGACCGGGCCGACGCCCACGCTCTATCCCAGATAGCGTCCAACTATCTGGGATAGAGCGCGACCTGCGGAGACGAACCGGATCCGCCGCGTGACAGGTATCAACTATCTGGCATAAGCCCGAGGAGGTCCGACGTGGGTGCCGTCCACCGCTTCGACACCGGCCGACAGGTCCCCACGCTCCGCCAAGCCGTCGAGACGTTCCTAGCCTCGGTGACCAACGCGCCCGACCTCGGCGCTGCCGTGTAGGTCCGAACGCATGCCGCCGCACTTGTTAAGACCTACTTGGCAACTTCGGTGGACCAGGCCCTCGGAGTGCTGGCCGGGGAACGCCCGAATCGTGCTGCTCGCTCAATTTGCGGGGGCCGAGGCATTGCCAGTGCGCCTGATAACCTGCGCGGTCATGTCTTGGTACTTCGCCGACGACAGTCCACTTCGCGCGTTGTCCTCTCGCACGTTACCGAAGATCGTTTTCAACGCGGTGTGCGACGAGTTGGGACGCTATTTTGCGCCTGACGGGCTTCGTTATGTGCGCTCGCGCCCTCGCGTCGAACAGCGCTGCGGCGACCTGGTGTTGACATTGTCGATGTGGTCGTCGCGGTCCAACGTCGGTGGTGAGCACGTCGCCCTGGAGGTCGTGTCGCACGTCGACAGCCGGGCGCTCGCGAAGTGGGTCAAGGCGACCGGAATCGGTGGCGGCAAAGCGCTGTTCACCGTCGACACCCGCAACGCGAGGACTGGCCGCTACGAGAAGTACTTCAACGTCGCCGCCGTGACCCCGGCGTCGTTCGTCGACCTCGCGGAGACCATCCGCAGGGTTTGCTGGGAACCGATGACCTGCATAACGGCCGAAGGGACGTTGCGGGCAGAAGTCCACCCGCGGCTGGAGCCGATCGAAGACAACTTCGCGTGCTGGCTGTGGATGCGCGGCCGCCGCGACGAAGCGCTGGCCACTGCCGGCCTGTCCGACGACGTCCGTGCCCGCCTGCTGGCTCAGGCGTAGCGTGCGATCAGCGGCAGACTGAGACTCGCCGATAGTCCCAGGACGTGATCCTCCCTGCCGGACGACATCGGCGGTCCTGACCGCCGGCCGGCCTCGGAGCGGGAAGTACGGGTCGCAACGCAGTCGAAGCTGATCGTTCATGTGGCGAGCGGGCCGCCGAGGTCAGAAGGCGCGGCCGCGTCGCCTGGCGAGGACGACGCGGCCGGTCCGTGACGGTCAGCGAACCTTGGCGAAGAACGCGCGGATGTCGGCGGCGAAGTGATCCGGTTGGTCCATGGCGATGAAGTGGTGGCCGCCGGGGTTGTCTTCCGGCCAGTGGAGGATGGTGTTGTGGCGTTCGGCGAGCCGGCGGATCCCAGGTGGTCCGCTGTAAACGCCGGTCGGTACGGCCGTCTGTCCTTCTGGCCAGCCGAAGCCGGTGCTCTCGTAGTACGGCCAGGCCGATGTCCCGAACGTCCCGGTGAACCAGTACAGGCTCACGTTGGTGAGGAACAGGTCGCGGTCGATCACCTGCTCCAGCGGCTTGCCGGAGGCGTTGAACTCGTGGAACTTCTGGGTCATCCAGGCCAGTGCCGCGATCGGAGAGTCGTGCCATCCGTAGGTGAAGGTCTGCGGTGCCGCGCGCAACAGCGCGTGGTGGTCGACGCCGTTCATCCAGTCCTGTTCCTGGAACCAGGCGAAGGCCGTCTGCTCCTCCTCGGTCATGTCCGGAAGGTCCTTCTCGGTGGGAAAGCCGAGACCGCTGACGACGTAAACGCCGACCACCTGGTCCGGTGCCGCCTTGGCCATCTCCGGCGCGACGTAGGCTCCGAAGTCCCCGCCCTGCGTGCCGTACCGCTCGTAGCCGAGGCGGCGCATCAGCTCCGCCCAGATCCGCGCCACGCGTGCCGCGGTCCAACCGGTCCCGCGCGGCGGTGCGGAGAAGCCGAAGCCTGGCACGGAGGGCACGACGACATGGAATGCCTCGGCGGGGTCACCGCCGTGTGCGCGGGGATCGGTGAGGCGGTCGATGAGATCGGTGAACTCCACGAACGAGTTCGGCCAGCCGTGCGTGAGGATGAGCGGCAGGGCGCCGGGCTCGGCCGAGCGAACGTGCAGGAAATGGATCTCCTGACCGTCGATCTCGGCCATGAACTGCGGGAATTCATTCAGTCGCGCCTCGTGCCGACGCCAGTCGTACTCGTTGCGCCAGTAGCCGGCGAGCTCTCGGAGGTAGGCGGCAGGAACGCCGCGGCTCCATCCATCGCCGGGCAGTTGCTGGGGCCACCGAGTGCGGTCCAGCCGGTTGTTCAGGTCATCCAGGTCGACTGGGGCGATGTCAATCTGGAACGGGCGGATCTCGGTACTCATGTTTCTCCCAGCGCGTCGCGATAACGGGTTCGACGGTAAACGCCATATAGGTCGCCCTCTGTCCTAGATGACCGGGCATGCTGGACGCCATGGGTGACATGTCCGCACGATCGCTCGCCTTGCTGTCGCTGCTGCAGACTCCCCGCGACTGGCCTGGGAGCGAGCCGGCCGAGCGTCTGGGGATCACTCCCCGGACCATCAGCGGAGCCCGCACCTGCGCTCCGTCCGGCGTCAGGTACCCGATCTCGAAGCCTCCGGCCGGCGGATCAACTCCATCGCCGATCACCATACGTAAGACCGTCATGACGGAGCGTCCTTTACGACTCGGCCGTCGCCTCGAAGGGTTGATCCGAACTTCGCAAGGTCACTCGCAACTTGAGTACGGAACTCGCAAGGTTCCTCCGGACAGGACAGGTGTCTCGTCCGGCCGAACCCTGCCGGTGGCCAGCGCGCTTAGCTGCGGGTCGAAAAGTAGGTCCGGACAGCGGCCGCCGATCTTGTTCAGACCTACCTTGCACTTTCGGTGAGAACAGCCCGTCGACATCGGTCCCGGAATGTCCGAGAGTGTCGTCCCGTCCCCGTCTGCACCGACCGCTAGATCGGAACGCGTCTGTGGAGGAACGAACGCAGCGGATGGAAACGCCGCCGCGAGGTATCGGGAGTTGCGTTCAGCCAGGACGGCGATAAGCTAGCCCGCTATTCTTCGATAGCGAGTACAAATTCGATGCGATGAATGAACTGAGTGACTACTGATCGAATCTGAGGAGAGCGGGCCGACTCATGAGTCTTAAGACATTGTTCACTTTTCGTTTCACCGCCGATTTGGGCGGCTACCGTGGGCGGCTTCTCAAGGAGGCGACCGGGATGCGGATCGGGGACATCGACAACCTGTGGAAAGACACCCCTGGAAAGGGGCAGATAACGCCCGGCGTCAGGATTTACCTGTGGCGGCCGAGCGGCGAACCGAACGATTGGCAGATTGATGCAACCACCCGAGAAGATGATTACGACTTCGCGGCGGTGACCGCCTGCCGGGACCGGCTCCTGCGGCTTCTCTCACAGATCGCCCAGCGATGGTAGGAAACCAATCCCGCCGCCGGGTAAAAATGCAGAATCGGCCGGAGCGTACGCTGGCGGGTCTGGCAGCGAACTTAGTTTTCCGGATCGGTCGAGGGGGACCAGAAACGTAGCTTGGTTCGTTGAGGCCCTTCCTCCACGTGCGGACACCTTGAGCGCCCTGGATAACGGAGCTCTGGGGGTGAGATGGGTCCTGTGTGGCGATTAAGGTCCACTCCGAGCAGGCCCTCCGCTCCCGAACGTGTCCCCAGCCGCCAGGTAGCTGGCTGAGAAGTCACGATTGCGGTTCGTGATCGTTGCGAGTGGGTGAATGCGGCGGGTTGGTTGGTGTTCCTGCTCGATTGTTTTCGCGTCGGAGACGGTCGGGTGGAGGGCGGGTTCGGGTGCGTCGGGAGTGGGAGCCGGAGGAGCTGATCGCGGCGTGGACGCTGCTGGACGGCGACTGGGATCTGGTGGGGAACAAGACGGGGGCGACGCGTCTGGGTTTCAGCCTTTTGCTGAAGTTCTTCGAGCAGGAGGGCCGGTTCCCTCGGCACGTGGGTGAGTTGCCCAAGGCCGCTGTCGACTACGTGGCGGGGCAGGTGAAGGTCGATGCGGCGCTGCTGGCGGAGTACGACTGGTCGGGCCGGTCGATCGAGCGGCACCGGGCGCAGGTGCGGGAGGCGCTGGGGTTTCGGGAGTCGACCCGGGCGGATGAAGACGTGCTGGCCGAGTGGCTGGCGGACAAGATCTGCCCGATGGTGTTCACGGACGAAGGGCTGCGGGCGGCGCTGCTGGCCCGCTGCCGGACGTTGAAGATCGAGCCGCCGGGCCGGGTGGAGCGGATCGTGGGGGCGGGCCGGGCGCGGTTCGAGCGGGAGTTCTGCCTGCATGTGCTGAACGGCCTGTCCGCGGACTCGGCGCGGTCGCTGTGGGAGCCGGCCACTGGTGAGGACGGGTTCCTGCTGGAGCTGAAGTCCGATCCGGGACGGTTGGGCCTGGAGACGCTGTTGGAGGAGATCGTTAAGCTCCGGCGTGCGAAGGCGCTCGGGCTTGCGGCGGATCTGTTCGGCGGGTACTCGGATCGGCTGGTGGCCTCGTGGCGGGCGCGGGCGATGGCCTCACATCCGTCGGACCTCCGCCAACACCGACCTGTTTTACGGCAGCGCCGGCACCATCCCCGGCAGCGACAAGGAGCACCAGGAAGTCTCCATGCTCAGCCTGCACCTGCTCCAGTCCGCGCTGGTGTTCATCAACACCCTGCTCGTCCAGTCCGTCCTGAAGGACCCCGCCGGGCAACAGCGCCTGACCGACGCCGACAAGCGCGGCCTGTCCCCGCTGTTCTGGTCCAACGCGAACCTGTACGGGTCGATCGACATCGACATGGAGCGCCGCCTCGACATCGGCCTCGCGGCCTGACCACCGCCCTCTTGATCATCCTGATCGAGGGGGCGTGATCGGCCTGTCGGGCAGCAGACCGGCCAGCGCGGTCCGGACGGCGGCCCGGCTCACCCCATGGGCGCGGGCCAAAGCTGCGATCGAGGCACCCTGGTCGGTGAACGCCGACCGCACCTCCTCCAGCCGGGCGCCGGACAGCACGGGCGGCCGGCCGCGGTAGCGGCCTTCGGCTTCCGCCGCGGCGATCCCTTCGGCGGTCAGTTCGTTCTGCAGGTCGCGCTGGAACTGCCCGACAGCGGTGATCACATTGATGATCAAAGCGGTGGTCGCGTCGCCTGCGGCCAGATCGTGGAAGTTCGACAAAGGCCCGGAAAGGACGCGCAGGGCGACGCGGCGGGCCTGGCACCAGTCGCGGACGGCGTGGATGTCGACCAGGTCGCGGCACAGCCGGAACAGCTCCGACACCGTCAAGACGTCGCCCGGATGGGCGGCGGCGGCGACCTTCGCGAACGCGGGCCGTTCCAGCGCCGGGATCTTCGAGGTCGTCGCCGGGTCCTCGAACAGCAACACGCCCTCGGCGGGGCGGAACCCTTCGGCGACGCCTTCGGTCCGGACGAGGAGGCCGGCCTCGGTGAGGATGTGCCGCTGCCGCAGCAGCGACTGCGTCGCGGTGGACACGCGGGAGTAGACAATCCGCACCGGGCACTCCTCGGGGAGGGGCGAACCCCCCTTCTACCTGTCGGGAAAACCTGTCGTCAATTCAAGGCCGAAAACGGCCGCTCGGAGCGGTGTTTCGGCACCTGGAGTCCGGTTTTCCGGGTGGCCGCGGGCCGGCCCGTCGGGGTGTCGGGAAACCATCTAATCCCGACAGGACCAGGGCGCCGATCTACTCCGGATCAGCGGGACCAGTATCGGAACGATGGACGGCGGTAACTCCGCCCGACCCAACTCGCTATCGCCGTTGGCCGTTCGATTGCTGCTCACAGGCCGGTGCTGCCGGGAGGCTGAGGCCGGTGGTGGGATCGGCGCGTGAAAGCGCTGGGGGAGATCGGGTGAGACCAGGGTGACCGCCAGCCCCGCCATAGAGAGGCCGCACATGACACGGAGCCCAATGTGACCGCCGCGATCGGAGATCCAGCGATGCGCGCGGCCAACGACGCCGCCGTGATCCGCGAGTCCCGTGACGTCCCCGAACGCTTCGGGGCGATTTTCGATGCCTACTTCGACGAGATCCGCGCGTACGTGGAGCGGCGGATCGGGCCGGAGAACGCCTCCGACGTCGCCGCCGAGACGTTCCTCGCCGCGTTCCGCAAACGCGACCGGTACGAGCCCGCGCGTGCCAGCGTGCGTACCTGGCTGTACGGATTCGCGACCAAGCTCGTCGGCAAGCATCGGCGCAGTGAGGTGCGGGCGCTGCGCGCCATGGACCGGATCGCCGGGGACGCCGGGTCTGAGGAACTCGAAGAGCGGATCGCCGGCCGGATCGCCGCCGAAAGTTTGCGGGGGCGGCTCGCGGGGGCACTCGCCGGGCTGTCCGCCGGGGACCGCGATGTGGTGCTGCTCGTCGCGCTCGCCGAGCTGAGCCACGAGGAGGTGGCCGCCGCGCTGGACATCCCGTACGGCACGGTCGGATCACGGCTGAACCGGGCCAGAAGAAAGCTACGTGAGGCGCTGGGTGGGACCAATCCACTGCTCGACCTGGAGGAACACGATGGATGAGATCCAGATGGTCCGCGGCCTGTACGGACCGCCCACAACCGCTCCGGTGCACGAGGTCGCCGCGGCCCGTGCCCGTCTCGAGCGGCTGTGCCGGCCCTCCCGTCGGCGGCTCGTGAGCGGCTCGCGGTTGCTGCCGCTCGGGCTCGGGCTGGCCGCCGCGGTCACCGCGGTGACGCTGACGGTCCTGTCGGCCGGCACCGGTCCAGACCCGGAGACCGGCCAGGATTCCGGCCGCCGGCTCCTGCTCGCGGCCGCGGAGAAGGCCGATCATCAGCCACAGCCCAACGGACAGTACTGGCATGTGCGGATGCAGGTGAGCGACCTGTTGCTCTTCGGCACACAGCGCGACCCGTATTGGATCAAGACGCGCGACCGCCTGGAGTACTGGATGTCTCGCGACCCCGGAAAGCTCGGCTGGGATCTGAAACAGCATCTCGGCGCCGAACCGGCGAGCCCGGCCGACGCTGCGGCGTGGCGGCGTGCGGGTTCGCCGTCGCCCTTCAGGGACGCACGGCTTTCGGGCTTCCACGCGACGGTAGCACCGGGACCAGGGAAGGCGACGCTCACGCGGAGTGATCCCAACCTTGAGATCCTCAGCGGAGAGTCCTTCCCGCTCCGCAAGGTCTTCGCCCTCCCCGCGCGCTCGGATGAGCTGGAGCTGGCCATCCGCAACCATCTCGGCCAGCGGGCCGACAAGAACGGCGAAGACAGTCCGGACGACGCTCGAGTCTTCGACTTCGGCAGCACGCTGTTGACACGCGCCCCGCTCACGCCACAGGTACGCGCGGCCACCTACCGGATGCTCGCCGGGCTGCACGGCGTCCGGAAGGCCGGGTCGGTGCGGGACCAGGCCGGCCGGTCGGGCACGGCGATCACCATAGGCGGCGGCACGGACAAGAACGGGAACCGGGTACCGCTGTACCGGCTCATCATCGATCCCTCGACGGGCCAGGCGCTCGCCGACGAGACCGTGGTGGAGAAGTCGGATACGAAGGTTCCCGCCAAGCCCGGTACGGCGTTCACCTCCTTCACCGTGCTGGAGTCCCACTGGACCAACACGGCGCCGAAGTAACCGCACCCTACGGCGTCGAGGCGGCCACCTCGACGCCGTAGGACCCGCGTCTCTCTCGATCGCGACGGGTTCTGGTCGTCGCCCCCCATCCGGACGCGAGGCCGCTACGACGACGACCCCGGTGTCACCCACTCGTGACCGCCATCAACCGCAGTCATGATCTTTCACTCCAACTACTTGGCGGCTGAGGACACGCCCGCAGCGCGCGGTGAGCGGAAGGCGCCCCCCAACGCCGCGGCGATTTCAGGAAGCAGATGACGCGGCTGGCGGTAGCCCGCCAGCCACCGCACATTCGCCGTCACGATCGAATCCGGGGCGCCCATCAGCCGGTACTCCCACCCCACCAGCCCGTACGCCCTCCTGATGGCCTCGAACGCCGCCAGGTCGCGTGGCTTACGTCGTTCAGCGGGACGGCAGTCGACGACCACTCCGGATCCGTCTGCCTTCCGCGCGAAGTAATCCGGCGCATGCGACCGGCCCTTCCGCCGATCCTCGGTCGACCAGAACAGCCAGAACGGCTGGGATGCGATCCCGATGATCGTGGGATCGAAGTCGAGCAGCATCAGGTGGTCGCGTTCCAGCCACGACTCGTACCCGACATGTCCTTCCTCCGTGGCCGTCCACCATCGACCTGGGAAGTGCCGTTGCCCCTTGTAGGAGGCGAAGCTCCGCGCAGGCGGCGCGGACTCCAACCGCGCGCTCCACGCGTCCGTCAGCGGAACCCGCACCTGCGCTCTGTCCGGCGTCAGGTGCCCGATCTCGAAGCCATCGGCCGGCGGATCGGCCCCGTCGCCGATCACCATGCGTAAGACCGTCATGACGGAGGATTCTTCACGACTCGGCCGTCGCCTCGCAGGGTTAAT
Source organism: Actinoallomurus sp. NPDC052274 (assembly GCF_040679475.1). Taxonomy (NCBI): domain Bacteria; kingdom Bacillati; phylum Actinomycetota; class Actinomycetes; order Streptosporangiales; family Thermomonosporaceae; genus Actinoallomurus; species Actinoallomurus sp. NPDC052274. The sequence goes on along the minus strand of NZ_JBFAUT010000038.1, from coordinate 32,728 downwards.
CCGAACTTCGCAAGATCACTCGCAACCTAAGTCCGGAACTCGCAAGGTTCGCCCGGACGGGACAACAGGTGGGTGATCGCTGACGGCGAACGGCCGGGCGGAAATTAAACCGGGCTCTTCTTTCTTGAGTGTGGATGACTCAAGCTTTTGGAGGCCTGATGAGCAAGATCGTCACCCTGCCGGTGCTGCCCCTCGATGACGAGGTCGTGCTGCCCGCGATGGTCGTGCCGCTCGATCTGTCGGAGAGCGACGTGCGGGCGGCGATCGACGCCGCGCGGGCGGGCGCCGTCTCCCGGGGGCCGGGCATCCGGTCGGAGGACAAGCCGCGGGTGCTGCTGGTGCCCCGGATCAATGGAAAGTACGCGGCCGTCGGCACGCTCGGCGTCGTCGAGCAGATCGGCAGGCTGCCCGGCGGCGGCCCGGGTGCCGTCGTCCGCGGCGTCGCCCGCGTGCGCATCGGCTCCGGGACGACCGGCCCCGGCGCGGCGCTGTGGGTGGAGGGCACCGAGGTCGAGGACACCGGGCTCGGCGCCCGCGCCGACGAACTGGCCAAGGAGTACAAGGCCCTCGTCGTCGGCGTGCTGGAGAAGCGCGGCGCCTGGCAGGTCGTCGACATGATCCAGCAGATCGAGGACCCGTCGGTGATGGCCGACCGGGCGGGCTACGCGTCCTACCTCAGCGCCGAGCAGAAGGCGCGCATCCTGGAGACCGCCGACGTCACCGAGCGTCTCCAGCTCGCGATCGGCTGGACCCGCGAGCACCTCGCGGAGCTGGACGTCGCCGAGACGATCCGCAAGGACGTCGAGGAGGGCGTCGAGAAGCAGCAGAAGGAGTTCCTGCTCCGCCAGCAGCTCGCCGCGATCCGCAAGGAGCTGAACGAGCTCAACGGTGACCCGTCCTCGGAGGAGGAGGACTACCGGGCGCGGGTGGAGGCGGCCGACCTACCGGAGAAGGTCCGCGAGGCGGCCCTGAAGGAGGTCGACAAGCTCGAGCGGACCTCCGACCAGTCGCCCGAGGGCGGCTGGATCCGGACCTGGCTGGACACGGTCCTCGACATCCCGTGGAACGAGCGGACCGAGGACGCCTACGACATCGCCGGCGCCCGCCGGATCCTCGATGAGGACCACACGGGTCTGGACGACGTCAAGGAGCGGATCGTGGAGTACCTCGCCGTGCGCAAGCGGCGGGAGGACCGCGGCCTCGGCGTGATCGGCGGCCGGCGGTCCGGCGCCGTCCTCGCCCTGGTCGGGCCGCCTGGGGTCGGAAAGACGTCACTCGGCGAAAGTGTGGCGCGGGCGATGGGCCGCGAGTTCGTCCGCGTGGCGCTCGGCGGCGTCCGGGACGAGGCCGAGATCCGAGGTCACCGCCGTACGTACGTCGGCGCGCTGCCCGGCCGCGTCGTCCGGGCGATTCGCGAGGCCGGCACGATGAACCCGGTCGTGCTGCTCGACGAGATCGACAAGGTCGGCGCGGACTACCGCGGCGACCCGACCGCGGCGTTGCTGGAGGTGCTGGACCCCGCGCAGAACCACACGTTCCGGGACCACTACCTCGAGGTGGAGCTCGACCTGTCCGACGTCGTCTTCCTGGCGACGGCGAACGCGCTGGAGACCATCCCCGGCCCGCTGCTGGACCGCATGGAGCTCGTCGCCCTCGACGGTTACACCGAGGACGAGAAGGTCGCCATCGCCCGCGACCACCTGCTGCGCCGTCAGCTCGACAAGGCGGGCCTGACCGCCGACGAGGTGACGATCGGCGAGGACGCGCTGCGGCTGCTCGCGGGCGAGTACACCCGCGAGGCCGGCGTACGGAGCCTGGAGCGGGCGATCGCCCGGGTGCTGCGCAAGGTGGCGACGAAGATCGCGCTGGAGGAGCAGGCGAATCCCTCCCGACCAACCGACCCCGACCGACCTCCCGCGCCCGTGACGGTCAGCGCCGGTGACCTGCGCGACTACCTCGGCCGTCCGCGCTTCACGCCGGAGACGTCGCTGAACGAGTCCGAGCGGCGCACGGCGGTGCCGGGCGTCGCGACCGGCCTGGCGGTCACCGGCGCGGGCGGCGACGTGCTCTACATCGAGGCGTCGCTGGCCGACCAGGAGACCGGCGACACCGGCGTCACCCTGACCGGCCAGCTCGGCGACGTGATGAAGGAGTCGGCCCGGATCGCGCTGTCCTACCTGCGGTCGCGCGGCGCGGAGCTGGAGCTCCCGGTGGGCGACCTGAAGGACCGGGGCGTGCACGTCCACGTGCCCGCCGGCGCTGTGCCCAAGGACGGGCCGAGCGCCGGCATCACGATGACGACGGCGCTCGCGTCGCTGCTGTCCGGGCGGCTCGTCCGTACGGACGTCGCGATGACCGGCGAGGTGTCGCTGACCGGGCGGGTCCTGCCGATCGGCGGCGTCAAGCAGAAGCTGCTCGCCGCGCACCGGGCGGGGATCACCACGGTGATCATCCCCAAGCGGAACGAGCCCGACCTGGACGATGTGCCCGCCGAGGTCCTGGAGCAGCTGACCGTCCACCCGGTCAGCGACGTCCGGGAGGTGCTCGAACTGGCGCTGGAGCCGGCGACCACGCGGAACGCGGTCGCAGCCTGACCGGCCGGGATCGCCACGCGGCGCCCCTCCCTCCGTGGGAGGGGCGCCGCTCGCGTACGGGCGGTCAGTTCCGCGGTTCGAGGCGGAAGACCCGGAGCTCCCGCCCGGAGCGCTCGACGTACCGGTCGAACGTCGGCCAGACCTTCACCAGCCGGGGCCAGACCTCGGCGCGTTCGGCCCCCTCCAGCAGCCGTGCGGTGACCGGGATCGTACGGCCCCGGTGGTCGACCTCGGCGTTCGGCTCGTGCAGCAGGTTCGTCGTCCACGCGGGATGGTGCTCGCGGCCGAAGTTGCTGCCGACCACGAGGTAGGAGCCGTCCGGTTCGGGCAGGCAGGCCAGCGGCGTCCGGCGGGGCAGGCCGCTGCGATGCCCGGTGGCCGTCAGCACGAGGCTGGGCACGATGTACTGCGCCAGGAGGAGCCGGCCGCCGGACAGCCGGTGCAGCGCGCGGTCCAGGGGCGGGACCACCTTCGGCCCGACCTTGGCGAACCACGCGGATCCGGCCATTCGCTGGACCGGCGGGGAGATGACGCTCTTGAGCCTGCTCGGTGCCATGACAGGTCCTGCCTTTCTGCGGGCGGCACTCGTGGTGTCGTTCGGGGCTGCGTCGCCTGAGCCCGGACCGGGCCCCGGCCACGCGACCTGGGCGGGGGCGGGGTGTCCGGCCAGACCGGGCGCCAGGGATCCGGCACGGCTGGGAGTCCGGCGTCCGGGCCGAGCGGGGGCCAGGCGTCCGGCGCGGGCGGGGGCCAGGTGACCGGCGGCGGCGAGCCAGCGCAGGGAGTCCGTCAGGCTCTCCTCGACCGGCCGGAGCGTGAGGCCGAGCGCGTCGATGGTCGCGGCGTCGTCGGAGGGCACGAGGGTCACCATGATCCGCGCGGCGTCCCGGGTCAGCGGGTAGTCGAACGCGCGGATCCGCTTGACCGTGTCCAGCAGCGCCCCGAGAGCGATCATCATCGCTCCGGGGATCGGGATCCGGCGGCAGCGTACGCCGGTGAGGGCGTCACAGCGGTCGGCGAGCTCCGGCCAGGTCAGGTAGTGCCCGCCCAGCATGTACCGGCGCGGCCCGAGACCGGGAACGGTCGCACGGGCCACGGCCTCGCCCAGGTCGCGCACGTCGAGGAGCGACACGCCGCCGCCCGGCGTCGGCCAGATCAGGTTGAGCGCCCCGGCCAGACCGGCCATCATCGCGTCCAGGTGCGGCTGCCGGGGGCCGATGACGCCGCCGGGGTAGAAGACGGTGACGGGCGCGCCGTCGGCCTGCAGGCGGCGGACGTAGCGTTCGGCCGCGACCTTCGACAGACCGTAGTCCGTACGCGGGTGCGCGAGGGGATCGTCCGGTCGGATCACCGGCCCCGCCGGTGGGACGAACGCCGCGATCGTGGACACGTGGATCACCGGGTCGAGTCCCCGGGCGACCGCGCCGCCGACCACGTTGCGGGTGCCGGCGACGTTGACCTCCAGGACGCTCGTGCGGGGGTCGGTGACGCCGAGCGCGGCCGCGGCGTGGACGACGGCGTCGCGGCCGTCGAGGGCCTGGGCGACCGCCTTCGCGTCGAGCATGTCTCCGGGATACATCTCCACGGCCTCCGCGTCGACGCCCACACCGCCGAGGACCGCGGCCGCCCGGCGGGGGTCGCGTACGAGCACGCGCACGTGGTGACCGGCCCGGAGCAGCGCCGCGACGGTGTACGAGCCCACGAATCCGGAACCACCGGTGACGAGAACGCGCATGAGATCAAACTAGCGCTTGGTGTTCGATCGAGGCAGGAGCGGCAGGGGATCACGAGTAACGGATCGGCCTTGTCCGGTCAATTCATGGACGAGGGGCGTGCCGCGGTTTAGCTTAAGTGGCACGCCTGAAATGTCCTGACAATCGCGATCCGGCGTGGAACGTTCCAAAACGCTCCCGTCGGGTCGCGGGCGTCCTGATGGAGATCGCCGACCGGGAGGACTCTATGAGAATCGGGCTCGCCGGGGCCGGCCGCATCGGTGCCCGCCACGCAGAAACCCTCCGCGCGCTGTCCTCTGTGGACGGCTTCGTGGTGGCCGATCCGGACGGGGACCGGGCACGCCGCCTCGCGGGGGAGTACGGCGGGTCGGCCGCCGACTCGGTCGACGCCCTGTTCGGCGAGCGGCTGGACGGCCTGGTGGTCGCCGCCGCGACGGACGCGCACGCCGAACTCGTGACCCGGGCCGTCCGGGCGGGCATCCCGACGTTCTGCGAGAAACCGGTCGCGCCGGACAGTTTTGGAACGCTCCAAGTCGTCCGGGAGGTGCAGGCGGCGGGCGTCCCCGTGCAGGTCGGATTCCAGCGCCGCTTCGACGCCGGCCACGTCGCGCTCCGGGATGCCGTCGCGGCCGGCCGCCTCGGCCGGCTGCACACCGTACGGTCCTGCACGCTCGATCCCGCGCCGCCGCCCGCCGCGTACGTCCGGGTCTCCGGCGGCATCTTCCGCGACTGCGCCGTCCACGACATCGACGCGGTCCGGTTCGTGACCGGGCGGCAGGTCGTCGAGGTCACGGCGACCGGGGCCAACAAGGGGGAGGAGTACTTCGCCGCGTGTGACGACGTCGACACCTGCGCGGCCGTGCTCACCTTCGACGACGGGACCCTCGCCCTCATCACCGAGACCCGCTACAACGGCGCCGGATACGACGTCCGCTTCGAGGCGTTCGGCGCCAAGGACAGCCTCGCGGCCGGGCTGAACACCGGGACGCCGCTGACGCCGGTCGACGGCGGCCCGGCGGCCGCGACGCTGGGCGCGCTGCCCTGCCAGGGCTTCCTCGAGCGGTTCGGGCCGGCGTACGAGGCCGAGCTCGCGACCTTCCTCCGGGTCGCCGCCGGGCAGGCCGAGAACCCGTGCCCGCCGGAGGAGGCCCTGGAGGCGTTCTACGTGGCCGAGGCGTGCGACCGGTCCCGTCGGGAGCGGCGCGCCGTGACGATCGAGGAGGTCCGGAAGTGAGGATCGCGGGTGCGCCCATCTCCTGGGGCGTGTGCGAGGTACCGGGATGGGGTCACCAGATGTCCCCGGACCGGGTGCTGGCCGAGATGCGGGACACGGGGCTGACCGCGACCGAGTTCGGCCCCGACGGGTTCCTGCCGGCCGACCCGGCCGAACGCGAGGCGCTGCTGGCCTCCTACGGTCTGGCGGCGGTCGGCGGCTTCGTCCCGGTCGTTCTGCACGAGCCGGGGCGCGATCCGCTGCCGGAGGTGGAGCGGGCGCTGCGCGGGTTCGGCGACGCGCCGATGCTCGTGCTGGCGGCCGTCACCGGCCGGGACGGGTACGACGAGCGCCCGGTGCTGTCCGCCCGTGACTGGACGACGCTGCTGACCAACCTCGACCGCATCGCGGCGTACGCCGCGGGGCTGGGGCGCCGGACCGCCCTGCACCCGCACGTCGGCACGATCGTCGAAGGCCCGGACGAGGTCGACCGGGTCCTGACCGGCTCCGGCGTGCCCCTCTGCCTGGACACCGGGCACCTGCTGATCGGCGGCACCGACCCGCTCGCGCTGGCGCGGTCGGCCGCGGACCGCATCGCGCACGTGCACCTCAAGGACGTCGACGCGAGCGCCGCCGACCGGGTGCGCGCGGGCCGGGCCACGTACACCGAGGCCGTCCGCGACGGCCTGTACCGTCCGCTCGGCACCGGCGACGTGGACACGGCGGGGATCGTGGCGGCGCTCGACCAGGCCGGCTACCAGGGCTGGTACGTCCTCGAACAGGACACCGTCCTGACCGCCGAGCCGGCGCCCGGCGGTGGCCCCGTCGCCGACGTCCGTACGGGCGTGGCCTTCCTGAACGGCTTGAAAACCGTTGCCGACGTGGGAGGACGTTAACCGGACCGACGACGGGGAATGATCGCCCGCGTCAAGATGGGCGAGCCACCCCCCGGCCCATGTTCGAGATCGGCCGGCACGGGGGTTGTGCGGTGTTCACTGGGTACGTCGGGTCGGGATCCTTCCGTTCAGGCCGCCGAGGCTCGGCCGGCTCGAAGGTCCGGTGGCCGGCCCTCGTCACGGCGGTCGCGCTGGGCTCGGCCGCCGGATGTTCCGGCGGCTCCCGCCACCAGCGCGGACCGATGACCGCGGCGACGGCCCTGAAGCCCGTCGCCGCCGAAGTGCAGGAGGCCGCGGCCCGGGTGTGGCCGGAGGCGGCGAAGATCTGGCCCGGCACGGTCCTCAAGGACCGGCGGGTCATCCTCGGCGAGGGCGGCCGGGCGCGGCTGGTCAGCGTGGACGGCGTGACGGACGTGAGCGCGGCCGAGCTGCGCAAGAGGAAGATCGACATCCCGCGCGGCGGCTCCTCCTACGCCACCTGGGACGGGCACCCCGCCGTCATCCTGAACGTCGCCGACCCCTCGTACAAGACGGACTCGGTGACGTCCGGGATGCCGTTGTCCGCCACGTTGTTCGCCGCCGCGACGGACGAGCTCTTCCACGCCACGCAGCAGAGCTGGCAGGCGTGGCGGAAGAGCGGCGAGATGCTGCGCGGCACGGACGTCCCGCTGGCCGTCACACCCCGGCTGTACCGGGCCATGGTCTACAACGATCTGGTCGCCGCCTTCAACGCGCCCAAGCAGCGGAACCAGCGGCTGGCCGGCGCGGCGTACTGGTGGTCGAGGTGGCACAAGGAGTTCCCCGGTGAGGTGAAGCGGGCCGCGGTCACCGACATCGGCGACGGCGCGGCGGGCTACTTCGGCGCCATCTCGATGGCCATGGCGATGGGCGCCAAACGCGAAGACCTCCCGGCGATCCGCAAGAACGCGCAGCTCCGGCCGCTGGAGGGGAGTCTCGATCCCGGGCAGATCACCCTGGACGGGGAGAGCACGGAGCTGGGCGGCGTCGCCGGCCTGCTCCTCGACGAGACCCGCAAGGACTGGAAGCGGCAGGTCACCCAGGGCCGCCAGACGCCGGTCGACCTGCTGCTCACGGGCGTGAACCCCGTCGCCGAGCCGGCGCCGGACTCGCTCCGGCAGTCCATCCAGGACATCCTCAGCAAGCTGAACACCGATCTGATCCCGCGGCTGAACCCTCTCATCTCCGCCTACCGGGACACCGGGCACGCGCTCGTCCTCGTGCCGATGAACACGGCCGAGGGCGACCTGGACGCGGGCGGCTACTACGTCTCCCACGAGATCCCGTACGAGATCCTCGCCCGGCTCACCGGCACGTTCCGGCTGAAGAGCGGGACGCTCCAGGCCAAGGAGGCGTCCGTGCTCGCGGGGGTGGTCGACGGCCGCTCGTACCTGATCATTCCCACCGGTGACAAGAGCACCAAGGGCCAGGTGTCGTCGAACCAGGCGCGGTTCGACGGCGGGTCCCTGACCGGCTCCTTCCAGGTGTCGCAACGCCACGAGGGCGGCCGCGAGCAGTTCGTCGCGCGCTGACCGAAGGGCGTCGCGCGCCGGCTCCGGGCGTCAGCGCGGCGACGGGACCGAGCCCGTGTCGGGCGGCCCGATCGTACGGGCGCGGATATGGCCGATGCCCGACCGGGTCGCGAGCACGACGAGCCGGTCACCTGGGATCAGCAGGTAGCCGTCCTGCAGGTCCCAGTCGAAGCGCGGGCGGCCGCGGCGGCCCAGTGCCAGCACGCGGGCCTCGCCGGGGAGGTTCGCCTCCCGCAGCGGCCGGCCGTCGAGCTCGGAGCCCTCGCCGATCGGCATGTCGGCGATCAGCATGACGCTGCGGCCGACCGGGATCGTCCCGATGACCTGGCGTTCCATCATGGAGGCGGCGAACGCCGGGGCCGCCAGGAAGGACACGCTGCGCGACACCGGGATCTTGAAGTTGCGGTGCACGCGCGCCGCCAGGTCGTCGTCGAACAGCCGGAGCACGACGCGGACGTTGTCCCGCAGGGCGCGGGCGTTCAGCCCGGCCTCCAGGTTGGCGATGTCGTCGCTCGTGACGGTGACGACGGCACGGCAGGTGCCGACCCACGCCGCGCGCAGCGTCTCCCCTCGGGTGGCGTCGCCGAACACGATCGGCAGCCCCAGGCGGCGGGCCAGGGGCACGCCGACCGCGTCCTCGCTGGCCTCGACGCAGACCACCGGGACGCCGAGGTCGTGGAGCTGCGACACGACCCGGAGGCCGACCCCGCCGAGGCCGACGACCACGACGTGCCCGCTGATCGGATCGCGCAGCCGCTCGAGCGGCCCCGCGAGCCGGGCCCGGACCACCGCGTCGACGACCGCGGCGGTGATCGCGGGCACCAGCGCGAGGCCGCCGAGCGTGGTGATCACCTGTGTCACCTTGGCCGCCCCGCTCAGGTCCGGGTCGGGGTTGGCGGCGCCGGCGATGTCGAGGAGGACGAGGTACAGCGAGTACGTGATGCCGTGACCGTCGGTGATGCTGAGCGCGGTGCTCCCCACCGCGACCAGCACCAGCAGGGCGACCGCCACCTGGAGGAGTCGCCGGCTGAGCAGCAGGCGCAGGCTCCGGGTGAGCCCGGACACCGGGCGCTGGGCCACCGGGGGGCCGGAGAGGGACGTGGGCGACGTGCCGTCGGCGACCGCGAGCACCAGGTTGGCCCGGTCCTGGTCCACCGGCAGCAGGCGTGGTCTCCCGTCCGGTCTGCGGGTGTCCGCGAGCGCGCAGATGACGTTGCGGACGCGGTCGCTGCGGTGGGCGACGTAGAGGGTGCGGCCCGCCACGCGGACGTGGCTGGGCGGCAGGTCTCCGAGGGCGGCGGCCACGAACGACGGCGCGGCGACCGCGCTGTCGGACAGCACGGCACAGTCCTTGAAGAGGGTGCGGATGCGGTTGCCCAGGGTGGTGTTCGACATTCGGACGACCAGCCGGATGTCGGGGTTGAGCTCCTGTGCCCGCAGCGCCGCGTGGATGTTGCCGACCTCGCTGTTGCTCACGAGGGCGACCGCGAGCGCCGACTCGATGTGCGCGGCCCGGAACGTCTCGTCGTCCAGCTCCGCCGCCTCGTGCACCCGGACGCGGGGCAGCTCGGCGATCTGTGGTCCGTGGTTGCGTCTCTTGGAGGGCACGATGACGGTGACGTCCTGCAGGTAACGCGTGGACAGCTCGTCGGCCAGCCGGAAGGCGAGCGGCGTGTCACCGCAGACGATCAGGCGACCGCGAACGGGGCTCCGGAGGCGGGGGACGACGGTCGGCACGGCGTGATCTTAACGGCCGCGGCTCCGACGCTCTGTGTACGGACGCACGCAGCGCGGGCCCGATGACGGCGGGCTTGCCGCCGCCGGGCCGACTCTCTAGTGTCCCAAGCAAGCGCTTGCCAAGTGGCGGGTGCGGGCCGGAACGACGGGAGCGGCGCATGCGGCGGGGCATCTGTCTGCTGGAAGAGGTCGAGTTCCATCCGATGAACTCGCGGCGGCCGCTGGAGTACCTGCGGTGGCTCACCGCGTACAAGAAGGAGGACGAGACGCTCGAACCCGGCCGGCACGTGCTCACGAAGGGAGAGTCGATCCGGTCGCGCGACATCGACCTGGTCGGCGCGTTCTACGCCGTCGGCATCACCGGGCACCCGCAGTTCAAGGTCGTCACGCTGTGGGACTGCCACGGCGGCTGGGACGGCGGGTGGCGGCAGATGCTGGAGATCTACACCGGCGTCAAGGAGAACCTCTTCCTGTCCTCCATCGACGACCTGCGCTTCACCGCGTACTCCCGGCCGCTCGGCACCGCCCCGGGCGGCCCGGCGCTGGCCGACGCGACGGGTGCGGAGTTCTTCGTCCTCGAGAGCGCTCGGGTCCGCCCCGGCGCGGCGCTCGACTACCTGGCGGCGGTCCGGGAGGAGCGCGTCCCCCTGCTCGCCGACCACGGTCACCGCCCGGTCGGCCTGTACGAGGTGCTGCTGTGCGACACCGAGGTCGTCACCGTCTGGGCGACCGACCTCGACTCCCACCTCGCGCTGCAGCGGTCGTACGACGCCGCGCTCGGGCTGGATGACGAGATCGACGCCGACGAACGCCTGCTCGCCTGGCGCAAGCGCGCCCGCGAGTTCCTCGACGGCACCTGGCGCGAGACGCTCCTGTCCCCGTACCCGGGCTCCCGGCTCGCGCCCGCCTGACCGGTCAGGTGCCGGCCAGGCGCTCCACGACGGGAGCGAACGCGTCGAGGTCGGCCTCGTTGTGCAGGACGTAGTACGAGACGCCGAGGTCGTCGCGCCAGCGCCGGAGCGCGTCGCAGACGGCCGGCGTCTCGCCGGTGAGCACCTGCGGGGTTCCGGACTGCGCGGCGGGGTCGGCGGCGCTCCACGCCTCGGTCGCACGGCCCGGGCCGACCCGCAGCACCGACGTGCCCAGCTCGATCGCCTCGAACCGGGACCCCGCCGCCTCCCGTACGACCTCGATCTTGTGCCGGAAGGCGTCCGGGCCGCCGTCCGCAGTGTCCGGTCCGGAGCCGTCCGCGCGCACCCGCAGGGTGAGGTTGACGACGTCGGCCTCCCGGGCGGCCAGGCGCAGCATCCGCGGGCCTCCGCCGCCCAGGACCAGCGGAGGGTGGGGGCGCTGCACGGGGAGCGGCCGCTGTTCCAGCCCGCCGAGGGTGTAGTGCTCGCCGGTGAAGGAGTACGGGCCGCCGCGCCACAGCCCCTTGAGCACCTGGATCGCCTCGGCGAGGCGTGAGATCCGGGTGCCGGGCGGGTCGAGCGGCAGCCCGGCGCCCGCGTAGTCCCGGGCCATCCACCCGGTGCCGAGGCCGAACTCGAGCCGGCCGCCGGACAGCAGGTCGATCGTGGCCGCCTCCTTGGCGAGCACGGCCGGGTGCCGGAAGTCGTTGGCGAACACCAGCGTGCCGACCCGGAGCCGGGCGGTCGCGCACGCCGCGGCGGTCAGCGCGGCGATCGGCGCGAACCGGGGGCCGACGAGATGGTCGGGGACGAGGAGGACGTCGAAGCCGGAGTCCTCGAGCCGGCGGGCCTTGGCGGCCCACGCGGCGGCCGTGTCCGCGTCGCGGAGGACGGCGCCGAAACGGAACGGACGCTTCACCCGTATGAGGGTATACCAAGCGCTTGCTCGCTGCCGCGCGAGCGTCTATCGTCGCGGCAGTACGACGACTCGAGGCGGTGTCGATGGCTGCACCCGTACGGGACGTGACCGAGGAAGAGGCCCGCTTCTTCCGCGCCAACGGCTGGGTGCGGCTGCCCGGCCTCGTCGGACCGGACTTCGTCGACCGGCTGCGGCGGCGCGCCCTCGACCGCCTGGCCGCCCGCCGCCGGGCGTCCGGCGCCGGCTTCGTCGACGAGGCGTTCGGGCAGGACCGCGACATCGCCGACCGGGACGCGGACTTCCGGGCGCTGGCCACGTCCCCGGCACTCGGCCGCGCGGCGGCGCGCCTGCTGACGGGCGTCGAGCGGGTACGGCTGCAGGTCACCAACGTGCTCGTCAAAGAGCCGGGCCGGCACGGCCGGACCGTCTTCCACCAGGACTTCCCCTGGATGCCGATGGACACCTCGGCGATGCTGACCGTGTGGCTGGCACTGTCCGACGTGCCCGCCGACATGGGCTCCCTGCGGTTCTTCACCGGGTCGCACCGATACGGCACGCTGGGCCGCACCTTCGTCCGGGAGGGCGACGACGCGCTGACCCGCCACCCGTGGCTGCGCGACCTGGAGCTCTCCCCGTCCCTCGACCTGACGGCCGGTGACGCCACCGTGCACAGCGCGCTGACCGTCCACGGCGCGCCGCAGAACCGCCGGAACACCCCGCGCCTGTCGTTCACCGCGACGTACTTCGACGCCGCCGCGCTCTACACCGGCGCGCCGTACGGCCAGACCGACGGGCTGGGCCTGGAGGTCAACCGGCCCTTCGACCACCCGCAGTTCCCCCTCATCCCGGTGGAGTGACATGGTGCAGACCGTCCGCGGCCCGGTGGCCGACCCCGGGGCGACCCTGATGCACGAGCACATCTTCGGGCTCAGCCCGGAGATCCTCTGGAACTGGCCGGACATCCCCGAGGGCTGGGATCTGGAGGAACGCGCCCGCGAGGCCGCGGGAAAGCTCAACGAGCTGAAGGCCGCGGGCGTCGACACGATCGTCGACCTCACCGTGGTCGGCCTCGGCCGGTACGTCCCCGCCGTCCAGCGCGTGGCCGAGCGGACCGAGCTGAACATCGTCGTCGCGACCGGCCTGTACACCTACGACGCGCTGCCGCCGTACTTCGGCAACCGCGGGCCCGGCACGCTCTTCGGCGGCCCGGACCGGCTGGCCGAGTTCTTCGTCCGCGACATCACCGACGGCATCGGCCGTACCGGCGTGCGGGCGGGCATGCTCAAGTGCGCGACCGGGCGGCAGGGCATCACCCCCGGCGTGGAGCGGGTGATGCGCGCGGTCGCCGAGGCCCACCGCGCCACGGGCGTGCCGATCACCACGCACAGCGAGTCGGCCACCCGCAACGGGCTCGACCAGCAGAAGCTCCTCGCCGCCGAGGGCGTCGACCTGGGCCGCGTCGTCATCGGCCACGCGGGCGACTCCACCGACCTGGCCTACCTGGAGGAGCTCATCGCGAACGGCTCGTACCTCGGCATGGACCGGTTCGGCATCGAGTTCACCTCGTTCGAGGACCGGGTCGCGACCGTCGCCGCGCTGTGCGAGCGCGGGCACGCCGGGCGGATGGTGCTGTCCCACGACTCGTACTGCTTCAACGACCGCTTCGACCCCGACGTCGTACGGCGGCGGCACCCGAACTACCACCTGCTGCACATCTCCCGGGACGTGCTCCCCGCCCTGCGCGGGCGCGGCGTCACCGAGGAGCAGATCCACCAGATGCTGGTCGACAACCCCCGGCGCGTCCTGGGAGGCGGATCGTGAGCGGACCCGAGACGGCGACCGACTTCGACGTCACCGCGGACTGGCACGTCGCCGATCCGTACCCCTTCCTGACCCGCCTGCGCCACGAGCGGCCGGTGTTCTGGAGCGACCACCTGCGCATGTGGGTGCTCACGCGCTACACCGACGTACGGGACGCCTACCGCGACCACCGCCGGTTCTCCTCGGTCGGCTCGCTCACCATCTCCCGTACGCTCACCGACGAGGTCAAGGAGTCGCTCGGCGAGCACCGGTCGTTCCTCGACAACTTCGCCGCCAACGTCGACCCGCCGCAGCACACCCGCATCCGCCGGGCCATCTCCCGCGCGTTCACCCCGCGCGCCGTCGAGCGGCTCGGGGACGCGTTCGCCACCCAGGTCGACGCGGTCCTGGACGCCGTCGAGCCCCAGGGGCACGCCGACCTCGTCGCGGACCTCGCGCATCCGCCGTCGGCCCGGCTGACGGCGGGGTTCATCGGCGTGCCGCCCGAGGACGAGCACCAGGTCAAGCAGTGGGTGTACTCCTGGTTCCAGCTGTTCCTGTCCCCGCAGCCACCCGCCCGCCAGCGCGAACTCGCCCAGGACTTCCTCAAGTACCTCGACTACGTCGACCGTCTCGTCACCGAACGCCGCGCCGAACCCCGCGACGACTTCGCCGGGCTCATGGCGGAGCTCATCGACACCGGCCCCGGCGGCCTGTCGCACCGGGAGGTCGTCGAGACCATCAGCGCGCTGCTGCTCGGCGGAAACGACACCGTCCCGAACAGCCTCGGCAACGCCGTCCACCGCATGCAGCGGGACCGCGCGTCCTGGACGGCCGTCGTCGCCGACCCCGCGCTCATCCCCAACCTGATCGAGGAGACGCTGCGCATCGACGGCGCCAGCCTCGGCAGCTTCCGCCGCACCACCGAGGACGTCACCCTGCACGGCGTCACGATCCCGGCGGGCGCGGAGGTGCTCCTGCACGCCGACTCCGCGGGCCACGACGAGACGGTGTTCCCCGACCCCGAGCGGTTCGACATCCGCCGCCCGAACGCCCGCGACCACATGGTCTTCGGCTACGGCATCCACCACTGCGTCGGCGCCGCCCTCGCCCGCCTCGAACTCCGCATCGCCCTCGATCGCGTCACCGCCCGGCTGCCCGGCCTGCGCCTCGTCCCGGACCAGGACATCGCCTACCGCAAGAGCCTGGTCGGCCGCGGCCTCCCCACCCTCCTGGTCGAGTGGTGAGGTTCACGGACCGCGCCGCGCTCGTCACGGGCGGCGGGTCGGGGATCGGCCGCGCCGTCGCGGTGCGACTCGCGGCCGAGGGCGCGCGGGTGGCCGTCGCCGACATCCGGTACGACGCCGCGCGCGAGACGGCCGAGATCCTGCGGAGGACGGGTGCCACGGCCCTCGCCCTGGCGGCGGACGTCGGTGACGAGGAGGCCGTGCGCCGGATGGTCGCCGACACCGTACGGGAGTTCGGGCGCCTCGATGTGCTGCACAACAACGCCGCCGCGCTCGGCCGCGACGTCTACGGCCGCGACCTGGACCTCACCGCCATGGACGTCGAGGTGTGGGACCGGACGCTCGCGGTGAGCCTGCGCGGGGCGATGCTCGGCTGCAAGCACGCCGTGCCGGCGATGCGGACCGGCGGCGCGATCGTCAACACGTCGTCGGTGTCGGGCCTGCTCGGCGACACGGACCACGCGGCGTACGGCTCCGCCAAGGCCGCGCTGACCTCGCTCACGCGCTACGTCGCGACCATGTACGGCGAGCGGGGCATCCGCTGCAACGCCGTCGCGCCCGGCCTCGTCCTGACCGACGTCGCCCGCGCCGTGATGACGCCCGAACGGCTCGCCGAGAAGACCGCCGAACGCGTTCTGCCGTACGCGGCCGAACCCGCGGACGTCGCGGCGCTGGTCGCCTTCCTCGCCTCCGACGAGGCCCGCTGCATCACCGGCCAGACCATCGTCATCGACAGCGGCACCACCACCCACCGCCCCGAACACGCCATCCGCCAGGCACGGTCCCGCTGACCAGCCTGGCCTCCGTCAAGCGGCGGTCAGCGTCGGGGAACGCCCTGGGCCGTGGCGTGTTCGGCGTAGTGGACGGCTTCGCCACGTGGGAACCGCTTGGCAGTGGTGGGGCTGTTCGCGCCGCTGAAAGACACTAAAGTGCTCCGCCTCATGGCGGATGGCATCGATGCTGCGAAGTTGATGGTTCAGCCCGCAGCCACGGGCGAGCCCGCTCGTTTCCTGCAGCATGGCAATGCCCTCGTCGCGCGTGGCGCGATCGGACACCAAGGTGTGCGCGTATGCATGCGGCACCATGTAGATCACCGGCCATCTCGTCGATCACTCACACCCCCGGTCGCACGCGTGGCGCGCGACTCTGCGAAGATCGCCTCGAAGGCGGCCACCGATCACCGGGGCCGACCAACGAGAGGACGACTTCATGACGCTCATGACGAGCAAGCCCACGGTGGCCGTTCTGGGTCCGGGCGGCATCGGCGGTCTGCTGGCCGCCCTGCTGTCCCGCTCCGGCCACCGCGTCATCTGCCTGGCCCGCGAAGCCACGGCACACACCTTGCGCAGCGGCGGGATCGAGGTACGCAGTCGCCAGTTCGGCGACTTCACCGCGGCGGTGGAAGCGTCCACCGAACTGCGTGAGCCGGTCGACGCGTGCCTGATCACCGTCAAGCAGACCGCTCTGGACACCGCGCTCACCCGCGTCCCGCCCGCGGTCCTCGGCGACGCCCTCGTCGTACCGCTGCTGAACGGCGTCGAACACCCCGCGACTCTCCGGGCTCGCTACCGGCCTGACCGGGTGGTCCCTGGAGTGATCCGCGTGGAGTCCACCCGCCTTGCCTACAGCGGCACCGGGCCCGTCGTCATCGAGCACGGCAGCCCGTTCGCCGAGATCGACCTGGCCGCCGGCACGGCACCCCGCTCTCACGTCGAGACCCTGGCGGCCGCCCTGTCCGCCGCAGGGGCGACGGCCCGCGTGACCGAGGACGAGACCACCGCTCTGTGGGCGAAGATGGCCTTCCTCGCCCCCTTCGCCCTCCTCACCACCCGGTACGGCGCTCCCCTCGGAGATATCCGCACCCGCCACCACGAGGAGCTGGAGAGCCTGGTCGCCGAAACCGCCGCGGTCAGCCGCGCCTGCGGCGCGCCGGTGGACCCCGCTCAGGCCCTGGCGCGCTACGACGCCTTCCCGGCCGATGCCAAGTCCTCCATGCAGCGCGACGCGGAGGCGGGCCGGCCGCTGGAACTCGACGCCATCGGCGGAGCGCTGCTGCGCGCGGCGGATCGGCACGGTGTGCTCGTGCCGGTGACGGCCCGACTGGTACGGGAACTGCGGGCCGCAGGCCACTAGGGCACATCGGGTTTCGCCGTCGCGGTGGCCACCTTGCCGCCGGAGTGGACCGGGCTCCGTCCCATCTGAGCCTTCTATCCGGTCAACACCGGCGACAAGGTTCCCGCTGTCACCGTGTCGACCACGCCGGTGGTCGGTACGCGACGTGCGGGAGCAGGCGCTCAGGTCGCGGGGGTGAAGCGGGCGGCGATCCGGTCGAGGGTGCGGAGGATGGCGACGGTCTCGTCGAGGGGCATGACGGCCGACTCGGCGCGGCCGTCGGCGACGCACCGGGCGACCTCCTCGGCCTGGTAGGTGTAGCCGTGACCGGGCAGGTCGGCGGTGAACGTCTCCGGCTCCGCGTCCGTGCGGTGCAGGGTCATGGCCGTCGGCCGCCAGGCCGGTGACGCGACCTCGACACGGCCCGTGGTGCCGACGATGGTCGCGGTCTGCGGCGAGTCGCCGAGGAGGCCGCAGTGCAGCAGCGCCACCGCTCCGGAGGCGTAGCCGAGCAGGATGCCGGTGTTGGCGTCCACGCCGGTGGGCGCGCTCGTCGCGACGGCCTGCACGCTGTCGGGATCGCCGAGCAGCATCCACGCGAAGGACACCGGATAGACGCCGAGGTCGAGCAGGGCGCCGCCGGCGAGTTCGGGCGCCCAGAGCCGGTGTTCCGGGTCGTAGTCGGCGGCGAACGAGAAGTCGGCGTACACCGCCGTGACGTCGCCGATCGCGCCGTCGGCGATCAGCTCGCGCAGCCGGGTGACGATCGGGTTGAACCGCGTCCACATCGCCTCCATGGCGAACAGGCCGCGGTCGCGGGCGAGGGCGACCAGCGCCTCCGCGTCCGCCGCGCTCGTCGTGAACGGCTTCTCGACCAGGACGCCGCGCCCCGCCTCCAGGCAGACGCGGGCCGCGTCGTAGTGGCCGCTGTGCGGCGTCGCGACGTAGACGACGTCGACCTGGTCATCGGCCGCGAGCTCGGCGTAGGAGCCGTACGCGCTCGCGATGCCGTACCGGTCGGCGAACGCCTGGGCGGTCTGCGGGGCCCGGGACCCCACGGCCGCCACCTTGTGGCCCAGCAGGAGCAGGTCCTCGGTAAGCGTACGCGCGATGCCCCCGGTCCCGAGGATTCCCCACCGAATCGTCATGGCCGGGATCGTACGGGCCGGGGCCGGCGGGGGGAATGCCGGCCCCGGGGCTTGTCCGGGTCAGCCCATCCGGGCGATGGACTTGTACTCCAGGTAGGCGGCCAGGCCCTCGGGGCCCAGCTCGCGGCCGACGCCGCTGCCCTTGTAGCCGCCGAAGGGTGACGACGCCTCGATCATGTACATGTTCACGCCGTACGTCCCGGTGCGGACCTGACGGGCGATCTCCAGCCCGCGGTCATCGTCGGCCGTCCACACCGTGCCGGCCAGGCCGTAGTCGCTGTCGTTGGCGACCCGCACCGCGTCGGCCTCGTCCTCGTACGCGATCACCGACAGCACCGGGCCGAAGATCTCCTCGCGCGCGACGCGCATGTCGTTCGTGACGCCGGCGAAGACGGTCGGCGTGACGTACCAGCCGCGGTCGTACGGCCGGCCGGACCCGCCGAGCGCGACCTTGGCGCCCTCCTCCTGGCCGATCCGGATGTAGCCCTCGACGCGTTCCTGCTGGCGCTTGGCGACGAGCGGGCCGATCTCGGTGGCGGGGTCGGCCGGGTCGCCGACCTTCATCCCGCGCACGGTCTCGGCGAGCGCGTCGACGACCTCGTCGTAGCGGTTCCGGGAGGCGAGAATCCGGGTCTGGGCGACGCACGCCTGGCCGTTGTTCATCAGCGACGCCATCTTCAGCCAGCCCATCGTCGCGGCGAGGTCGGCGTCGTCGAGGATGATCGCCGCGGACTTGCCGCCGAGCTCGAGCGTGCAGCGTTTGAGCTGCTCGCCGCAGATCGCGCCGATCTTCCGGCCGGCCGCCGTCGACCCGGTGAAGGCCACCTTGTCGACGCCCGGGTGGCGGACGAGGTGCTCGCCGGTCTCCCGCCCGGCGGCGACGATGCTGACGACGCCCTCGGGCACGCCGGCCTCGGTCAGCAGTTCGGCGAGGACGTAGCCGTCCAGCGGCGTCTCGGGCGCCGGCTTGATCACGATGGTGCAGCCGGCGATGAGCGCCGGGGCGAGCTTGAGCGCGATGATGAACTGCGGGACGTTCCACGGCACGATCGCGGCGACCACGCCGACCGGCTCGCGGCGGACCGTGACCGGCCCCATCAGCCCGGCGCGCTCCTCCTCCCAGGCGATCTCCTTGCCGAGCGCGGCGAAGTAGCCGTAGACGGCCTGGGCCTGCCCGGTCTGGCCGAGCTGGGAGAACGAGATCGGGCAGCCCATCTCGGCGGTGATCAGCTCGGACAGGTCGCCGAGACGCTGGGCGTACAGCTCGGTGAGGCGGGCGACGACGGCGGCGCGCTCGGCCGGCGCCATGCGCGGCCAGGGGCCGTGGTCGAAGGCATCCCGGGCCGCCGCGACGGCCCGGTCCATGTCCTCCGGGGTCGCCTCGGGCACCCGTCCGATCACCTCTTCGGTGTGCGGGGAGACGACGTCGATGGTGCCGGTGCCGGCGGGCGCGACCCACTCGCCGCCGATGTAGAGCCGATCGTGTTCACGCATGCCGTACCTCCGGAGGCGGGAGGGCCTTGACCGAGTGCTTGCTTGGTATCTTCTCCATCCGGTCGCCCCCTGTCCAGCGTGGCATGCCTCACGACGGCGTCAGGCGTCGCGGCGGCGTAGGACGAGGTACCCGCCGACGCAGGCGGCCGTGGCCCAGATCGCGAGGATGCCCAGCGCCGTCCACGGTCCGAAGTCGCGATGGGAGATGTACGACCGATCCGGCCGCACCGCCTGCATCATCACCTGCCCGGCCTGATCGGGCAGGAACTGCGCGACCGTCCGGACCTTGGGGATGTAGCCGAGCCCCTGGGAGTCGAGGAACAGCAACGGGATCATGATTCCCAGAGACAGCGCCGTACTGCGCAGCATGGTCGCCACGCCGATCGCGAAGGCGCACAGCAGCGTCAGGTAGACGCACGCGAACACGACCGCGCGCAGCACTCCCGGCTCGCCGAGGGTGGTGCCGTGCGGGCCGAGCGCGGCCTGTGTCGTGAAGAACGTCACGAGGACGGTGACCAGGGAGAACGCCGAGGTCGGCAGCGTCGCGGCCAGCACCTTGGCGCCGTAGAGCACGCCCCGGCGCGGCACCGCCGCGAGGGAGGCCAGGATCGTGCCGCTGGTGTACTCGGTGCCGACGCACAGCACGCCGAAGACGACGAGCGGGATCTGGCCCAGCGTCAGACTGTAGAGACCGGTCGTGACGGGGTCGAAGTTGGCGCGTGCCGGCCGGTCCATCCGGTCGAAGCCGTGGCGAATGCCGAGGCAGAAGAGGACACCGAGCCCCACGCTGAGGATGAAGGTCAGCGCGAGGGTCCAGGCCGTGGACCGAACGGTGCGGACCTTGATCAGTTCAGCGCTCACAGCCGCTCGCGCGGCGATCGTGTTCACCACTGCGGACCTCCGGCCCGGTAGTCGACGACGTCCCCGGTGAGCCGCATGAACGCCTCCTCCAGCGAGGCGGTCTGCGTCGCGACCTCGTGCACGATCAGTCCCTTGGCGGCGGCGATCTCACCGATCGTCGCGGGCTCGGTCCCGTCCGCCTCGAGCGTGCCGTCCGCGACCTGGGTCACGGTGATGCCGGCCGCGGCGATCGCGTCCCGCATCCGCTCCGGCTCGGGCGTCCTGACCCGTACGAACGAGCGGGTGTGCGCGGCGACGAACTCGGCCACGGTGGTGTCGGCGAGCAGCCGGCCGCGGCCGATCACGACGAGGTGTTCGGCGGTCAGCGCCATCTCGCCCATGAGATGACTGGAGACGAGAACCGTTCTGCCCTCGGCCGCCAGCGTCTTCAGCAGATTCCGGATCCACACGATGCCCTCGGGGTCCAGCCCGTTGAGCGGTTCGTCGAAGAGCAGGATCGGCGGGTCGCCGAGCAGCGCCGCGGCGATGCCGAGACGCTGGGACATGCCGAGGGAGAATCCCCTGACCCGCTTCCGGGCGACGCCCTCCAGCCCGACCATCGCCAGGACCTCCCGAACCCGCGTCTTCGGGATCCGGTTGCTCCGCGCCAGCCACCGCAGGTGGTCCTGGGCCCGGCGGCCGCGGTGCACGGCCGTGGCCTCGAGCAGCGCCCCGACCCGCCGCAGTGGCTCGGTCAGCCGTTCGTAGGGCCGCCCGTCGATGAGGACCCGGCCCTCGGCCGGGCGGTCGAGGCTCAGCATCATCCGCATCGTGGTCGACTTCCCGGCGCCGTTCGGCCCGAGGAAGCCGGTCACCTGGCCCGGCCGGACCGTGAAGGACAGCCGGTCGACGGCGACGGTGCCGCCGTATCTCTTGGTGAGGTTCCGCACTTCGATCACGGTCTCGACGCTCCCGTACGGCGGGCCGCCGGCGCTTCGGAGCGGCGGTGGAATCGCGGCCTCCGCCCGGGCGCGTACGGCGGCTCGCGGAGCGCGGTCCACTCCGACCAGGGGATGAGGGACTCGGGTCGGAGGCGGGGGCGAACGAGGGCCGGTACGGTTCGGACGGTGCGCGAACCCGATCCGGTCTTCACCCGGCGGCTCGGCCGGGGCCGGCTGATCGCCCTCGACGCCGTGGCCGGGGTCGGATCGACCCTCGTCCTGCTCGGCGTCGCCTTCGCCCGGCCGGTGGACCTGCCAGCGTGGGCGACCTGCCTGCTCGTCGGGGCGGTCGGGCTGCCCGTCGCCGTACGGCGCCTGTGGCCGCTGCCCGTCTTCGGGATCGTGTTCGCGGCGTCGGTGGCGGCGATGCTCGCCGGCGCCGGCTGGAATCCGCTGCTCGTCGCGGCGTTCGCGTTGTACCTCGTGGCGCTGACCGAACGTCGCCATCCCAGGGAGCCCACCCTCGTCATCGCGGGGATCAGCGTCTTCGGCGTGCTCCTGGCCACCCTCGCCGGGCAGCGCGGCGGCTCGGGGGTCACCGACTTCCTCCTCATCGGCCCGCCGGTGCTCGGCGGGGCGTGGACGATCGGCCGGGCCGTGCGCGAACGCCGCGCGTACGCCGCGCGGGCGGCCGAGCAACTCGCCGACCGGGCCGTGACCGAGGAGCGCCTGCGGATCGCGCGCGAACTGCACGACGTGGTGTCCCACACCCTCAGCCTGATCGGCGTGAAGGCCGGGGTCGCGGGCTACGTCCTCGAGTCGCGCGCCGCGGGGGACGCGGCCGCCGGCGGCGAGGTCCGCGAGGCGTTGCGCGTCATTGAGACGACGAGCCGGGACGCGCTCGGCGAGATGCGCACCATGCTCGGCATGCTGCGCTCCGACGACGCGTCCCCCGAGCTGCGGCCGGCTCCCGACCTCGCCGAGCTGACCGAGCTGCGCGAACGCGCCGCGACCGCCGGCGTCCGCGTCGAGCTGGCGGTTCACGGCGTGGCCGGGCTGCCCGAGGGGATGGGACGCTCGGTGTACCGGATCGTGCAGGAGGCGGTGACGAACGTGGTCCGGCACGCGGCCCCGGCGCACTGCCGGGTCGTCGTGGCGGGCGACGCGAAGGAGGTACGGATCCGGGTGACCGACGACGGCCCGGGGAACCGGGTGCTCCCGGGGCCGCCGGGGCACGGCATCATCGGGATGCGGGAACGCGCCCACCTGTACGGCGGAACGCTGGCGGCCGGGCCGCGCCCCGAGGGCGGGTTCGAGGTGTCCGCCCGCCTGCCCCGTCCTGCCCCGGAGGATCCATGACCGAGCGAAGCGAGGGAATCAGGAAGCACAGCACCTTGGTCATGGGGCCGACGAAGGAGGTCCCATGACCGCACCCGCACCCGTCCGCGTCCTGGTCGCCGACGACCAGGCGCTGCTGCGCGGCAGTTTCCGCGTGCTCGTCGACACCGCCCCGGACCTGGTCACGGTCGGCGAGGCGGGCACCGGGACGGAGGCGGTCGAGTTCGCCGTCCGCAAGCGGCCGGACGTCGTGCTGATGGACGTCCGCATGCCGGAGATGGACGGCATCGAGGCGACCCGGCGCATCTGCGGTCCGGACGGGCCGCCCGGCGTGCGGGTGCTGATCCTCACGACGTTCGACCTGGACGAGTACGTGCACGCGGCGCTGCGCGCCGGGGCCAGCGGGTTCCTGCTGAAGAACACCCCGCCCGCCGACCTGCTCGCCGGGATCCGGGTCATCGCCTCCGGTGAGGCGCTGCTCGCGCCGGCCGTGACCCGGCGGCTGATCGCGGAGTTCGCCCGTCGGCCCCTGCCGGCCCGGCAGCCCGCGCGGGAGCTGGAAGGGCTGACGGGCCGGGAGCGCGAGGTGCTCACCCTCATCGCCCGCGGCCTGTCCAACGGCGAGATCGCCGATCATCTGTACCTGAGCCCGGCGACCGTGAAGACGCACGTGGGGAACCTGCTGGCCAAGCTCGCCGCCCGCGACCGGGCCCAGCTCGTCATGGTCGCCTACGAGACCGGACTGGTCACTCCGACACCCCGCTGACCGCCTCGCCGACACGCCACCCCAGTGACCGGTAAAACAGGTGTGACGTGCGATAATGAGGGTACCTCGCTTCCACCAACCATCTTCTGTCAGTGGATATCGCCATGCCTAAGTTCCGTCGAGTTGTACACCGCTTCGTCAATCGTCGCACCGTCCAGTCCCTCCGGCTCACGGAGAGCCTGGAGCAGTGGGAGCGGCTCGCCACCCCGGAGGAGCGGGCCCAGCTGCTCGCCAAGTCCGACCTGCGGAAAGCGGCCTGATACAGCAGCACCCCAGCAGAGCGGAGGCCCTCGGCGAACCCTCGCCGGGGGCCTTTCGCGTCCGGCGGGATGTTCCTCACTAAAGGGACCGGACGCGGCGTGTGAGGTCCGTGTTGTCGGCGGGGCCTGTTAGCTTGCCGGGCATGCCCCGCCTCCTGCACACCTCCGACTGGCACCTCGGCCGGTTCTTCCACCGCGAGGACATGCTCGGCGCGCAGGCGGCGTTCGTCGACCACCTCGTCGAGACGGTCCGGTCCGAGGGGGTCGACTGCGTCCTCGTGTCCGGCGACCTTTACGACCGGGCGCTGCCGCCGGTCGACGCGGTCGACCTGTGCGACGAGGCGCTGCGGCGGCTCCTGGCCGAGAAGGTCCGGGTCGTGCTGATCAGCGGCAACCACGACTCCGCGCGGCGGCTCGGCTTCGGCGCCGACCTGATGGACGGCTCCGGGGTGCACCTGCGCACCGACCCGGAGACGGTCGGCCGGCCGGTCCTCCTCGACGACGGCACCGCGATCTACGGCATCCCCTACCTCGAGCCCGAGGTCGTCCGCGGCCGGTGGGAGCTCGCCGAGCGCGGGCACACCGCCGCGCTGACCGAGGCGATGCGCCGGATCCGCGCCGACCTGGCGGGGCGTGGCGGCCGGTCGGTCGTCCTGGCGCACGCGTTCGTCACCGGGGGAGCGGCGAGCGACAGCGAGCGCGACATCGCGATCGGCGGAGTGGCGAACGTCCCGGTGAGCGTCTTCGACGGCGTCGACTACGCCGCCCTCGGCCACCTGCACCGCGCCCAGCCGCTGACCGAGACCGTGCGCTACTCCGGCTCGCCGCTGGCCTACTCCTTCTCCGAGGAGAAGCACGCCAAGGGCACCTGGCTGGTCGACCTCGGCGAGACGGTGCGCGCCGAGTTCGTCGAGGCGCCGGTGCCCCGCCGGATCAAGCGCCTCGAGGGCCGAATCGACGACCTGCTCACCGCCGAGCACCTCGCCGTGTACGAAGATCACTGGCTGCAGATCACGCTCACCGACGCGCAGCATCCCGTGGGCGCCATGGACCGGCTGCGGCGACGGTTCCCGCACGTTCTCGCGCTGGCCTTCGAACCGGAGCGGACCGCGGACACCGGCGAGCGGACCTGGGCGGAGCGGGTCAAGGGCCGCTCCGAGACCGAGATCGCCTGCGACTTCGTCACCGAGGTGCGCGGCGCGGCGCCGGACGAGGCCGAGCGCGCGCTGCTGCACGAGGCGTTCGAGCACTACCGGCGCGAGGAGGCGGCCCGGTGAGACTCCACGACGGTGCCCGCGCGGCGAGATCCCGCGAGGAAGTGGCCCGGTGAGACTCCACCACCTCACGATCACCGCGTTCGGGCCCTTCGCCGGCACCGAGCGCATCGACTTCGACGCGCTGTCCGACGCGGGCCTGTTCCTCATCAACGGCCCGACCGGCGCGGGCAAGACCAGCGTGCTCGACGCGGTCTGCTTCGCGCTGTACGGCCGGGTGCCGAGCGTCCGCAACGACGCGAAGAACCTCCGCAGCCACCACGCCCCGCCCGACCGCTCGCCCGAGGTCGCCCTGGAGGTGACGATCCGCGGCCGCCGGTTCCGGGTCACGCGGTCGCCCCGGTGGGACCGGCCGAAGCTGCGCGGCACCGGCACCACGGAGGAGAAGGCCAAGGTCCTCCTCCAGGAGTGGCGCGCCGGTGAGTGGGAGGCACTGTCGACCCGGTTCGACGAGGCCGGTCAGAAGATCGGGGATCTGCTCGGCATGTCCGCCGAGCAGTTCTGCCAGGTGGTGCTGCTGCCACAGGGCGACTTCGCGGCGTTCCTGCGCGCCGACGCCGAGAAGCGGCGCACGGTCCTGGAGCGGCTGTTCGCCACCGAGATCTTCACCGACGTCGAGAAGTGGCTGCGCGACAAGCGCCAGGAGACCGGGCGCGAGGCCGAGGCCCTGCGCACCGCCGCCGGGTCCACCGCCGACCGCGCGGCCGAGGCGGCCGGCGCCGAGCGGCCCGACCTCGACCCCGACGCGCTCGCCGCGTGGGCGGTCGAGCTGTCCGCCCACATGGACGACGTCCGCGCGGCCGCCGAGGATCGGGTCGCGGCCGCCGCGAGTGTCCTGTCGGCCGCACGGGCCGCCGCGGAGCGGGGGCGTGCCGTCGCCGACCGGCGGGCCCAGCGCGCCGCCGCCGAGACCGACGCGGCGGCGCTGGCCGAGCGGGCCGGTGAGCGGGCCGCGCTGGCCGGCGCGCTGCACGACGCCGAGCGGGCCCGCCGCGTCCTCCCGCTGCTGCACGTCGCCGAGGGCCGTGCCGCCCGCCGCGACCAGGCCGCGGCCGTGGTGGGCCGGCAGCGGGACGCCGTGACCAGGCTCGTCCCCGACACCGCCGACGCCGACGTCATGCGCAAGGAGGAGCGCGCCCGCCGCGAGGAGGCCGCCGTCCTCGAACAGCGCCGCGACGACGAGCGACGGCTCGCCGCCTTCGGCCGGGAGCTGAAGGAGGCGGAGGACAGAGGCCGGGACCTCGAAGCGGCTGAGGCCGAGCTCGCCCTCTTCCTCACCGACTCTCCGCGCTACCGCGAGGACCTCGCCGAGCGACTGGAGGGGACGCGCGCCCGCCTCGCCGCCAGGCCCGTGGCCGAGGCCGCCGTGGACACCGCCCGGCGGCGGCTGGACGCGGCGGTCCGGCGCGACACGCTGGCGGCGGCGCTGGCGCGGACGGAGGAGGAGCACCGCGCCGCGACCGACGCCGCCCAGGCGGCCCGGGACGCCTTCCAGGAGATCCGCCAGGCGGTTCTGGAGGGCATGGCCGCCCGGCTCGCCCGGGAGCTGACACCCGGTGAGCCCTGCGCCGTCTGCGGATCCACCGAGCACCCGGCGCCCGCGACCCCGGACCGGGACCTCCCGGACGAGGCCGCCGAGGCCGCCGCCCAGGCCGCCTACGAGCAGGCCGGGAAGGACCGGGAACGGATCGCCACCCGCCTCGCCGAACTGCGCGCCGAGCACGCGGCTGCGGCCCAGGACGCCGGTGACGATCCCGTCGACGACCTGCGCGCCGCGCTCGTCGCCGCGCAGGAGGAGCTGGCCGGCCTGACGGCCGCCGCGGCCGACGTCGCGCGGCTCGAGGAGGACCTCCGACAGGTCGACGCCGAGTACGAGGAGGCCCGCGACCGGCGGCGGGAGGTCGACACCGCGCTCACCGAGAACCGCACGCTGCGCGTCTCCCTGACCGCCGAGTCGCTCCGCCTGCGCACCGGCCTGGACGAGGCGCGCGGCGGCGACCCGACCCTGGAGGCCCGGATCCGGCGGCTCGGTGCCGAGGCCGACCTGCTCCGCGACGCCGCCACCGCGATCGAGCGGCTCCGCGCGGCCACCGACGACGCCGACACCGCGCGGCGTGAGGCCGCCGACGCCGCCGAGGCCGAGGGCTTCCCCTCGGTCGAGGCCGTACGCTCCGCCACTCTCGACGACGCGGCCCACGAGGAGCTGACGCGGCGGGCCAGGGCCTACGACGACGAGGAGGCCAGGGTCACGGCGCGGCTGAACGACCCCGAGCTCGCCGCGGCCGCCGCCGAGCCGGCGCCCGACCTCGACGCCCTCGAGGCCGCGCTCGCCGACGCCGACCAGGCCCACCAGGCCGTCTCCTCGGCGCGCGACCGCGCCCGGCACCGCCGTGACCGGCTCGCCGCGCTCGCGGCCGAGCTGCGGCGGCACGCCGCCGCCTGGCGTCCCGTCGCCGGGCACCACGGGCTCGTGTCCCGGCTGGCCGCCCTCGCGTCCGGCGACCCGGCGGTGAACACCGCGCGGATGCGGCTGTCGGCGTACGTCCTGGCCGCCCGGCTGGAGCAGGTCGTGGCCGCCGCGAACCACCGGCTGGCCCGCATGTCCTCCGCCCGGTACATCCTCGAGCACACCGTCGAGCGCGCGGCGGGGGAGAAGGGCCGCCACGGCACCGGCGGGCTCGGGCTGCGCGTCATCGACGGCTGGACCGGGCAGCACCGCGACCCGGCGACCCTGTCGGGCGGGGAGACGTTCATCGCCTCGCTCGCCCTGGCCCTCGGCCTGGCCGACGTGGTGACCGCCGAGGCCGGCGGCGCGGAGATCGGCACGCTGTTCGTCGACGAGGGGTTCGGCACCCTCGACGAGGAGACCCTCGACGAGGTGATGGACGTCCTCGACGGCCTGCGCGACGGCGGTCGCGCGGTCGGCATCGTCAGCCACGTCGCCGAGCTGCGCACCCGCATCCCCACGCAGCTCCGGGTCCGCAAGACCCGCACCGGCTCGGCCCTCGCCGTCACCGGCGCCGGTCACGACGCCCCGGCCGCGCGGACGGTCGCGCCGATCTCCTGAGCCCATCGGCCGAGCCCGCAGGCGACTCTGCCCGATCTCGCCGGTCAGGGCCTACGGTCATGCCATATGGCTTCCAGGCTGAGGCGGCCGACGGCGAGCCCGGTCAGGTCACGGTTCACTTCGCCCCCGCTCACCGGCGCGATCGTGCGGACATCCGCGCAGGAGACGGTTGCTCCGCACGCGGCCCACCCTTACTGTGACGCGGTGACGACTCAGGTGATCGTCCTGAACGGCGGGTCCAGTTCGGGGAAGTCCGGGATCGCCCGGTGTCTGCAGGCGGTCCTGCCGGATCCGTGGCTCGCTCTCGGAGTAGACACGCTCATCCAGGCGATGCCCGCGCCCTCGCAGACGTCGGATGCGGGGATCGACATCGCCATGGACGGCGAGGTCGTCGTCGGGCCGGAGTTCCGCATGCTGGAGGCGGCGTGGATCGAGGGCGTGGCGGCGATGGCCCGTGCCGGCGCGCGGATCATCGTCGATGAGGTCTTCCTCGGCGGTGCCGAGTCCCAGCGCCGCTGGCAGAAGGCACTCGACACGCTGGAGGTCCTGTGGGTCGGGGTCCGCTGCGAGAGCGCGGTCGCCGCGGGTCGCGAGATCGCCCGGGGCGATCGGGTCATCGGAATGGCGGCGTCCCAGGCGGAGATCGTTCACCAGGACGTCGTCTACGACCTGCAGGTGGACACGACCCGTACCGAGTCCCTGGAATGCGCCCGGACCATCGCCGCCCACGTGCGATGAGCGCGATGCCGCCCGGAGTGGCCTGCGCGGGCGGATCTTGCGGCATCGCAGTCCTGCCCTCGTTCATCGTCGCGCTACGGACCGACACCGGTCGCAGTGCCACGGATCACCGGAGGTCATCTCGTACCCGACGACACCCTCGCGGCTCCGATCGACAGAGCGATGATCACCGGTGGACGTGCCATCGTCTGGCTCACCGTGCCCGGCCATCCTGAGGACGCCCGAAGACTCGCTCCGATCGTCGCGGCACGCCTCAACGCCGCGTACGGCTGACGGCGAGTTCCGGTGGTGAGACCGAATCTCCGGACTCACCGATCGGAGGTCTCCCTGTTCGTATCGTCGACCATTCGACGTGCCTCGTCGGGATACTTATCGACCAGCACTTTGAGCCACGCCAGATCGGCGAGATACGACACGCCGCCGTACGGTGACGAACGCAATGCGGCGTAGAACCGGTCCACCGAACGCCTGAGCCGCGCGACGGCATCCGCCGGGGGACGGTCGACCATCATTCCGGCCTGACGACGTGGACGATCATCTCGACGGCCTTGTCGATCTCCTCGGCCGGGCAGATGGGGTCACCCCACGACCACCACCAGTACAGCCGCTCGGACGCGTCCGGCATGCACCGGATGATCTCGGCGAGCATTCCCGCCCCCGGGAAACCGACGCGGATCCGCGTCGGGGCGATCTCCTCCGCCGTGAGACCGGCCTTACCGCACGCCGTGGAGAGGCGCCGGCACAAGTCATGGACTTCTTCCTGTCCATTCTCGATCGTCATGATCGCCCTTTCGAGTTGCCGTGATCGACCCCTCTAGATTGGCGTCATCGGTTTACCCTGAGGAAGCGTTCCCGCCGCCATTCCATGAGCTGGAGTTGACGCGGCGATCCCTGGGGTCACGCTGCAGTGGCCCTGAATTCCGACAAAGGAGAAAAGTCGAATGAACCAGTACTACAGCCCACAAGCCATATGGGGTCGCGAACTGCGCCACTACCGCAAGGCGGCCTCCTCCACTCAGGCGCAACTCGCGGCGAAGATCTTCTGCTCGGAGTCACTGATCAGCTCCATCGAGACCGGCCAGGCCCCCGCCACCCCCGAGTTCGCCAAGGCGGCCGACGAGGCCCTCGACACCGGCGGCGCGCTGCTCCGCACCCTGGACTGGCGCAAGGGCGCCCCGGCCTACCCCGCCTGGTTCGTCGACTGGATCCCGGTCGAAGACACGGCCGTCCAGCTCCGCGTCTTCGAGATCGACCTCATCCACGGTCTGCTCCAGACGCCCGACTACGCCCGTGCGCTCCTGGGCGGCGATGAGGCAGCCGTCGAGGCGCGCATGCTACGCCAGGGCATCATCACCCGAGAGGACCCGCCGCCCCCGGCGCTGTACTGCGTCCTCGACGAGAGCGCGCTCCGCCGGAACGTCGGAGGCGCGAAGGTGATGTACGAGCAACTCCAGCACCTCCTCAAACTCAGCGAACGCGACAACATCAGCATCCAGATAGTCCCCACCCGAGCCCACCGCGGCGTACGCGGGCCGTTCGCCGTCGCGACCTCGGAGGACGGAAACGAGACCGCGCACGCCGGAAATGCCTTTGGCGGCGCGGTCTCCACACGGCAAGAGGATCTCGCTACGGTGGTGTCATCCTGGGAATCGATCCGGACCGAAGCCCTGCCCGTGGACATGTCGAGAGACCTGATCCGCCGAATCGCAGAGGAGCTCTGGAGAACATGAGCAACCTGGAGTGGCGCAAATCCAGCCGTAGCGACGACACCGGAGGAATGTGCGTCGAGGTGGCCCTGACGGACAGGCGGCAAGCCTGATCCTCGTCGGGTTCGGGCGACGCGCGGGACGGAAAGGATGTGCGGATCGGGCGGGCGGTTGACAGGCTGGGGGCATGAGCCACCAGCATGACGCCGTCCCCGGCTCGCCCGAGGGGGCGGACTGGATCACCACGCCCATCACCGCCGATCTCCTGCGCGGCGCGCTCGACCTGGAGCGCACCGAGCACGGTGTGCTGCCGCACCGGCTGCCCGCCTGGGCCCGCGCCCAGGCGGGCGACGGGCAGGTGGCCATGGCGGAGGCGCAGCCCTCCGGCGTACGAGCGGTGTTCCGGACCCGGGCCACGGCGATCGAGCTGGACACGCTCCGCACCAAGCCGGCCTACGAGGGCGCGCCGCCCCGCCCGGACGGCGTGTACGACCTGCTCGTCGACGGCCGGCTGGCCGGTCAGGCCAGTACGACCGGTGGGAACGTCCTGATGATGGACATGGCCACCGGGTCCGCCGAGACCAGGCCCGGCCCGGTGGGCACCGTCCGGTTCACCGGTCTGCCCGAGCGGGTGAAGGACGTCGAGATCTGGCTGCCGTACAACGAGATCACCCAGGTGGTCGCCCTGCGCACCGACGCGCCCGTCGAGGCCGTGCCGCAGGGGGATCACCGGGTATGGCTGCACCACGGCAGTTCGATCAGCCACGGCTCGAACGCCGCGAGCCCCACCACGACCTGGCCGGCGCTGGCCGCCGCGCTGGGCGGCGTCGACCTGATCAACCTCGGTTTCGGCGGCAGCGCCCTGCTCGATCCGTTCACCGCCCGCGTCCTGCGGGACACCCCGGCGGACCTGGTCAGCGTCAAGCTCGGCATCAACCTGGTCAACGCCGACCTGATGCGGCTGCGCGCCTTCACCCCGGCCGTGCACGGCTTCCTCGACACCATCCGCGAGGGGCATCCCACCACGCCGCTGCTGGTCGTCTCCGCGATCCTCTGCCCCATCCACGAGGAGACCCCCGGCCCCAGCGCACCGGACTTCAGCGACCTCGGCTCGGGAGTGCTGCGGTTCAAGGCCGCGGGCGACCCCGCGGAGATCCCCTTCGGGAAGCTGACCCTGGGCGTCATCCGCGAGGAACTCTCCCGCATCGTCAAGCAGCGGGCGGCCGACGACCCGAACCTGTACTACCTCGACGGCCGCGACCTCTACGGCGAGGCGGACTTCGCCGAGTTGCCGCTGCCCGACCGGTTGCATCCGGACGCCGCCACGCACCGCCGCATCGGCGAACGCTTCGCCGAGCGGGCCTTCGGCGCCGGTGGACCGTTCGCCGCCCGGCGCGCCTGACGTTCGTTCCCCGCTCCGCGGCCCTCGCCATGGTGCGGGGGCCGCGCGCTCACAGGCCGTCGGGATCGGGCAGCGCCCGGCTCCAGGCGTCCTCGAAGCGGGAGACATCGATCTCCATGGCGGCGTACCGCGGGTCGTACAGGTCGATCGGCGGGTTGATCGGCCAGTTCGCGGACTCGGCCCTGGTCCCGGGGCCGTCGCCGGTGAGCGTGACCTGCCGGATCCACCGCCCGTCGGGGCCGAGCTCCACGAGGTAGCGGGTGTCGTCCTCGTCCTCGCTCGGCATGTCGAGGTGGACGCGGTCCCGGCCGACCAGCGCTGCGTAGCCGGGCTCGTGCCGGTACCCCTCCCGCTTGTCCCGCAGGGCGGCCAGGGCGGGGTCGGCCGAGAGCGCGTCGATGTCGACCTCGTCCAGTGACCAGGTCTCGGCCCGTGCGACGGCCTCCGGGTCGGTGATCACCTCGACCTCGGCGCAGGTGTCGATGATCTGCCGCGCCGACGAGGCGCGGATCCACCACCAGAGCCCGCCCATCCCGTAGTCGTGGACGACCAGGTAACGGGACTTGGCCGACGTGGGGGACTCGGTCACGGCGCCAACACTATCGATCTCGAGCCGAGGGGCCGGCCAGGTGAAACCTGGCCATGGTGGACGTGGGGGCGTGCGCCGACCACGCCGGGTCCCAGGGTGAACTCCTCGAAGGCGAACCGCCCGCCGGTGTGCGCCGCGGTGAGCCGGCGCGCGGCGGAGACGCCGGATCCCTGGCGTTCACTGCCGCAAGAGCGCAGTGAACGCCAGGGATCCTTCGCGTTTAGGGCGTGTCCGGTGGATCACGTGCTGGTCGATCTGTGGCGGCGCGGGATGTGCGCGGCACCGGCCGGGCGGGACGGTTCGCCCCCCGGGCCGGGGCGTCGTTTCTGGCGGTGTCTACTCAGCGGAGAGAATTCTCCGCTGAGAACACACCGGTGGAAGAGGACCGGGGACCTGGGTGCGCGATCCGTGGAGATTGCCCGTCATCTCCTCGGGGCATTCGGTCCACAAGAT
>NZ_JBFAUT010000037.1:0-85338 GCF_040679475.1 Actinoallomurus sp. NPDC052274 | reverse complement strand
GATCGACGGCGCGCCGGCCCGCGTCCACGGCGACACGGAGCCGCTGCATTTGGGCACCATCCACAAACGGGTGCCACGTGGTCCCGAGCCGCTCGCCGGCCGGAACCTCACGACAACCTCGCCGGTCGGCGGGCCGGTCGCGCATCGACCGGTCCGCGGGCCGAGCCATGCCGAAACCCAGGAGAACCATGCCCGTCTCCACGTCCTCATCGACCGCCACGACCACCGCCGCCATCAGCGCGATCGGGCTGACCCGCCGCTACGGGGAGGGGCCGACCGGCGTCGACGCGCTCCGGGAGGTGGACCTGACGGTCCCGGCGGGCTCCTTCACAGCCGTCATGGGCCCGTCGGGCTCCGGGAAGTCGACGCTGCTGCACTGCCTGTCCGGGCTGGACACCGCGACCGGCGGGCAGGTCTTCCTCGGCGACGTCGAGATCACCCGCATGGGCGAGCGCGAGCTGACCCGGCTCCGCCGCGAACGGGTCGGGTTCGTGTTCCAGGCCTTCAACCTGCTGCCCTCCCTGACCGCCCGGGAGAACATCCAGCTGCCGCTCCAACTCGCCGGGCGGCGCGCCGACCCGAGCCTGCTGGACACCATCGTGGGCCTGCTCGGGCTGGCCGAACGCCTCGACCACCGTCCGGCCGAGCTGTCCGGTGGGCAGGTCCAGCGGGTCGCCGTCGCCCGCGCGCTGATCACCGAGCCGCGAGTCGTCTTCGCCGATGAGCCGACCGGCAATCTGGACCGGCGGTCGGGAACGGAACTGCTGCGCCTGCTGCGCCGGTGCGTGGCCGAGCTCGGCCAGACCGTCGTGATGGTCACGCACGACCCGGCGGCCGCCGCGCACGCCGATCGGGTGCAGTTCCTCGCCGACGGCCGCGTCGCCGGGGACCTGGCCGGGCCGACGCTGCCGGCGATCCTCGACCGGCTGGACGCCCTGGAAGAGGACGGAGCGGAGCGGTGATGGGCGTCCGCACCGTGCTGCGCCGGGGCATCGCCGCGCGCCGGGTCCGTACCGCCACGACGGCGACGGCGATCGCCGCCGCGGTGGCGTTCCTGTCCGGGACGTACGTGCTCACCGACACCATCGAGGTGGGGGTGCACCGCTCGGCCGCCCAGACCGCCGGGAACGTCTCCGCGATCGTCACCGACGCCGGCGGGCTCGGCGGGTCGGTCCTCGCGGGCACGCCGACCATCCGCCCCGACCTGGTCTCGAAGGTGCGTGGCGTGTCCGGGGTGAGCGCCGCGGAAGGCATCGCCGCCGGGTACGCCATGCCGCTCGATCGCCGCGGCCACGCCGTCTCCTCTTCCGCCGCCGCCGTCGGCGTCTCCGTGCCCGCCGACCCGAGGCTGCGTCAGTTCACCCTGCGCGACGGGCATTGGCCGCGCGACGCGGACGAGGTCGCCGTCGACGCCACCACCGCGGGCAGCCTCCACCTGGCCCCGGGCCGTACGCTGCGGGTCGCGCTGGCAGGCGGGGCCCGGATCTTCACCGTCAGCGGCGTCGTCGGATTCGGCGCCGCCGGAACCGTCGCCGGCCTCAGCGTCGTCGGGTTCGCGCCGGGGAGCGCGCCCGGGCTGCTCGGGACCGGCGGGCGCTACGCCGCCGTCGAGGCCGCGGGCCAGGCGGGAGTTCCGGCCGCAACCCTCGCGCACCGCATCAAGGCGGCGGTGGGCGCCGCCTACACCGTACGGACCGGTGCCCAGCAGGCCGACCGGCTGGCCGGCGACATCTCCCGAGCGGCCTCGTTGGTCGGCGCCATCCTGAGCGCCTTCGCCGTGATCGCGCTCATCGTCGCGACCCTGCTGATCGCCAACACGTTCACGATCACCGTCGCCCAACGCACGCGGGAACTCGCCCTGCTGCGCTGCGTCGGGGCGAGCCGAGGCCAGACGGCACGGCTCGTGCTCGCGGAGGCCGCCGTGATCGGGCTAGCCGGTGGCGTCGCCGGCCTGTTCGGCGGAATCGGGCTGGCCGCCGGCCTGCGCGCCGCCCTCGGCGCTCTGGGGCTGCCGCTGCCCGCCACGGCACCGGTCCTGCGGACGCACACCGTCGTGGCCTCGCTGGTCGTCGGCGTCGGCGTGACCGTGGTCGCGGCGGGCGCCGCCGCGCTGCGGGCGTCCCGTTCACGGCCGCTGGCCGCGCTGTCCGCCGATCTGACGGCCACCGGCACCCGTCCGCCCGGATGGACGCGCCGGATCGTCGCGACGTGCGTCCTCCTCGCGGGGGCCCTCCTGCTCGTCGCCACCTCGGGGAGAGGATCCGTCGCGATCGGCGCGCTGGTGCTCCTCCTGGGTGCGGGTCTGGCCGGACCCATGCTGGTGCGCCCGCTCACCGCTCCGGCACGTCGCCTGCTGTCGGCCGTCACAGGCGTCTGCGGACATCTGGCCGACCGGCAGATGCTGCGTAACCCGCGCCGGGTCGCCGGCACCGGCGGCACCCTGGTCGTCGCGGTCGCCACCGTCTCCCTCGTCGCCGCACTCGCGGCGACCACCACCTCCAGCCGGGCGCTCGACGCGCGGCGTTCGCTGCGCGCCGACTACGTCCTCAGCACCAAACCGGGGACGGGCGCCGGACTGGACCCGGCGCTGACCGATCGGATCGCGCGGTCGCCCGGTGTCGCCGCGGCCTCCGGGATCCCGTGTGGCATCTTCCAGACGCCCGGTATGTCCGACAAGCTGTGCGGCATCGACCCGGCGGCCTTTCCACGGCTCGTCGACCCGCACGCGCGGGCCGGCAGCATGGCCGACCTGAAACCAGGGACCATGGCGGTCAGCGCCACGGTGGCCACACGCGTCGGCTGGCACCTCGGCCAGACGATCCCCGTCACCTACCCGACGGGCGGCACCCAGCGGGTGCGCGTCGTCGCGCTGTACGACTACGAACAGGTCGCCGGCGCCTACCTCATCCCCCTCACCGACTACAGGAGTCACTATCCGCCCGCGCAGCAGGCCGACAAGACGATCCTCGTCCGGGCCACCGAGGGCGCCCGGCCACAGGTGCGCGCGGAACTCGTCGCGCTGCGCGGCGACTACCCGCAGGCGATCCTCGACGACAGGGCCGGCTACGGCCGCCGGGTCGGCGCCGGGATCGACCTGGTCGCCACGATGATGACCGGTCTGCTGGCCCTGAGCCTCCTCATCGGCCTGATCGCCGTGGCCACCGCCCTGGCGCTCGGTGTTCTGGAGCGCACCCGCGAGATCGGGCTGCTGCGCGCCGTCGGGGCCGAGGCCCGCCAGGTCCGCGCGATCGTCCGGGCTGAGGCGCTCACGACCGTGGTCACCGGGTCGCTCACCGGCGTCGTGCTCGGCCTTTTGATCGGCTGGCCGCTCGCCCGTGCCCTGGAGGGGAACGCCTTCGGCCCGCCGGGCGTCCCCGTCCCGCTCCTGGCCGTCGTCCTGCCCGCCGCGGTGGTCGCGGGGCTCCTCGCCGCCGCCGTCCCCGCGCGCCGCGCCGCACGCCTGAACGTTCTCACCGCCCTGCACGCCGAATAGCCCTCGACGGGACCGGCCGGGCCGCCGGGTCAGACGAACAGCGGCTCGGCTTGGGCCCGCTCGACCAGCGCGTCCATCGCGGCGTCGTCGGGCGCCTCACCGAAGCGGGCGGCGGCGTCGAGGACGCGGGGGAGCAGGTCCACGTCGCCGACGCTGTTGACGAAGACGCCGGGCCGGCCGAGCGCCCACCAGACGGCGAGATCGATGTCGTCCTGCCGTTCGAGCGGTTCGTACCAGGTGGACCGGGTGTGCGGGCGGCCCATCCACGGGCGCAGCGCGATCGACTTGATCGTCTGCATCGCCACCCGCCGCTCCTGGCAGGTCTGGTACAGGGCCTCGAAGTTGTCGGCGTAGTAGGGATTGCGCATCGTGACGTAGTTGTAGGGCAGCAGCACCGAGTCGAAGTCGAACCTCTCCAGGCTGCGCCGGTGGGTGGCCGCGATCTGCGTGCCGTGGCCGGTCACACGCCGATCCACCGCACGAGTCCCTCGTCCCGGGCCGCGAGGGCCGCCTCGATCGCCCCGCCGGGACTGAGCGCGACGTCCCACTCGATCGGGTCGGCCAGGGCGTGCAGTTGCCACAGGTCGACGTGGTCCACGCCGAGGCGGTCCAGTGACCGGTGCAGCTCTTCGCGCGCGCCGGCCGCCGTGCGCTCGCCGGTCTTGGTCGCCAGGAAGAACCGGTCCGGCTCCCGTCGCAGGAGCGGGCGGAGGCGCACCTCGGCCTCGCCGTAGGACGCGGCCACGTCGATGTGGTTCACGCCGTACTCGAGGAGGACGTCGAGGGTCCGGTCCGCGACGCTCTGGGACACCGCGGCCAGTGCCGCCGCTCCGAAGATCACACGCGTGCTGGTGTGGCCGGTGCGCCCGAATTCCGCCGTCTCGATCGGCAACTGCGACCTCCCAGGCCAGGCGGGCGTCCTGCGCCGACGCCTCATCGGGGGAACGGCCTGCGCGGTGCCGTCCACGCTACCGCGCGGGCCACGTCCGTCCCACCGGTCACATTCCTTCTAGGACCCGTAGACCTGGAGCTCCCAGAGCGAGTAGCCGTACTGGGTCGCCCGCTTCGTGCCGTACACGCGGACGTAGCGGCCCGATCCGGTGAGGTCGACGGTCTGCGTTCCTCCGGTCCCGGTGGTGGTGGAGTAGACGGTCGTCCAGGTGTTCGCGTCGGCCGAGACCTGGATCTGGAACGCGGTGGCGTAGGCGGTCTCCCAGTTCAGGGTCGCCCGGCAGATCGATCGGGTGGCGCCGAGGTCGACCTGGAGCCACTGGGGATCGCTGAAGGCCGACGACCACCGGGTGCCCAGGTTCCCGTCGACCGCGTTGGGCGCCGGGAAGGCCACGGACTCGGCCGACGACGCGGTCGCGGTCCTGCCCTGGGCCAGGTTCGTCGTGGAGCACCCGCCGCCGGAACCGCCAGACGGCGTCGTCCACTGCTGCTGCGCGGAACCGGTGCAGGTCTCGATGTCGAGCCGGGCGCCCGTGTTGCCGCCGGGATCGGTCAGGCACAGGCCGGAGTTGGGGTTGACCAGTTCGCCGTTCTGGCGCTTCCAGACCTGGGCGTTCGTGCTGTTGCAGGGATACCAGTCGACGTTGGTGCCGCTCGCCGTCCCGGCGCTGACCACGTCGAGGCAGCCGCCCTGCACCCGCAGGGTGTCGTCGCTGTAGGTCGACCAGACCTGGCCGGCACCGCCGTCGCACGCGCTGACGCCGATCGGGTTGCCCTCGGTGTTCAGCGCGTTCTGGTTCGCCAGGCACAGGCCGTTGATCCCCTTGATCGCGCCGGTCGCGGTGGCGGTGGCGGTGGGGGTCGAGTTGCCGCCCTGTTCGTACACGGCCACGTAGGCGACGCTCATCGAGGCGCCGGACGTGGTGGCGGAGGTCGGCGTGGTGCAGCCGCAGATCCCGTCGGGGTAGTTGCCGCCCATCGCCAGGTCCCAGATGATGAAGAACCCGTGGTCGATGGCCTGCTGCCAGGCGGTGGTGCCGACCGATGCCTCGGTGATGGTGCTCTCCACCGTGCCGTCCATCAGGAACTGCAGGGTCTCGGCGGCGGTGTTGGTGCGGTCGATGACCACCGAATAGGTGTGGTAGCCGGTCTGGCAGGTCGAGGTGGTGTCCGGGCAGGGGATCAGCGCGTGCCCGGGGCTGTTGGCCGAGTCGTGCAGGGTCTGGGACGCCTCGTTGAGGCCGTTGACGTCCTCCATCATGTCGATCTCACCGGAGGTGGGCCAGCCGCCGCCGGCCCGCATCGGCGAGCCCAGCGCCCAGAACGCGGGCCAGTACCCCAGACCGGCGGCCGGGTTGGGCTGCTGGATCGACGCCGTCATCTCCAGCCTGCCGCCCGGCGGCGCCTGGAAGTCCTCGCGCGTGCTCTCCAGCCGTGCCGAGGTCCAGGTGCTGCCGTTCTTGATGGCCTTGAGCACCAGATGACCGTTCCCGTCCAGGTAGGAGTTGGCGGTGGAACTGGTCGTCTGCTCGATCTCGCCGGTGCCGTAGCCGGTGCCGATGTCGTAGAACCAGTTCGCCGAGGAGGGCGGTGATCCGGCGGCCCCGGCGAAGTCGTCGCTGAACACGGTCGTCCAGCCGGACGGGGGCGGCGGCACCGTACCGGCGTGCGCGGCGGGGACACCGGTGGTGATCACTCCGCTCAGGCAGGCGCCGAGCAGCGCCAGGATGACCAGGACCGACCGGTGCCCGAGCGACCGCGGGGAACGCCCGGCACGCCGTTTCCACGGCCGTGTGGCCCGAGCCCGGACCGGGGACGAGGCTGATGCGGGGGACATGGGATCTCCTGAGAGCGAGGCGGGGGAGCTCCTCAGGGAGCGCTGTACGAGCCGTACACTCACCTCGTTCTGACCTTATGTCAAGTCTAAGTTTAAGCATCAGTCGCATCAATCGCGTGCTGGGACGGAGACACCGTCTCAGAGCGTCGTCAGCAGGTGTCCGAAGCCGGACGGCGCGCGGTAGTGCCGGCGCGCCGAGGTGACGACGGGGAGCCGTCGTGTGCGCAGCACCCGCCGCCCGGCCCGCTCCAGCGCCGTGACGAGCGCACGGTCCTCTCCCGTGGCGAGCGGCGGGAAGCCGCCGGCCGCGCGGTACGCCGCCGCGCTGAAGCCGAGATTGGCGCCGTGGATGGGGGAGTCGGCCGCGTAGTGGCGAGCGTAGGCGGCGGGACGATGCGGAGGATGACCGGTCCAATCGGCGACCGTGACGGTGCCGGCGACGGCCTCCCACCCGTCCACGGCGTACCGGAGCTGCGCCGTGAGCCAGTTCGGCGGGACCAGCGTGTCGGCGTCGGTGGTGGCCACCCACGACACGCCTCGCCGCAGCAGTTCCCGCACCCCGGCGGCCCGCGCGATCCCGACGTTGCGCGCCCCGATCTCGACCACCATGGCACCGTGCCCGCGCGCCACCTCGGCCGTACGGTCGGTGCACGCGTCGGCGACGACGACCACCGTCGCGTCGCCGAGCGCCTGCAGGCAGGCGGAGAGCAGGCGTTCCTCGTTGTGGGCGGGGACGACGACGCCCGCGGTCACGTGAGTCCCTCGGCGGCGGCCACCGACACGGGATCACCGTCGACGTACACCTCGGCGAGGAAGTCGGCCTCCCGGTGCTCGGCGAGGAGCGACAGCCCGGTCGCCCGCAGGGCGGCGTGCGCCTCGTCACCGGTCAGCGGGTAGTCGGACACGGGGTGACGCCAGTGCACGGCCAGCAGGGTGCCGCCGGGCTTCAGCGACCCGGCGCCCAGGTCCACGACCCGCCGCAGGTCGTCCCGGTCCAGGTAGTAGAGCAGCTCGGAGAACACGATCAGGTCGAACCGGCCGGACGGCCACTCCTCGGGGAGCATCCGCTGTTCCACCCTCGTCCCGGGCGATCGCAGCCGCGCCTGCCGTACGGCTTCGGGGGCGACGTCGCAGGACAGCAGCCGGTCGCACCGGGGCGCCAGCAGCGCGGTGAGGACGCCGATCGAGCAGCCGGGTTCGAACGCGTCGGCGTAGCGCCGGTGGGGGAGCATCGCCAGGGTGAGCGCGTACTTGCGCTCCTCGTACCAGCGGGTGGTGAAGCCCCACGGGTCGCTGGACGCGGCGTAGACGGATTCGAAGTAGTCCGGTCCGAGGGTCACCGGAAGAACACCTCCCGGTGCCGCGTGAAGTGCGCGACGATGCCCGGCGGCAGGATCGGGTCCGGGCCTTCGAGCTGGCTGGTGAAGCACTCGATCGCCGCCCGCTTGCGCTCGGCGATCTCGGCCGGCAACGGCACCTGGACCGCGCGGTCCCAGGGCAGACGGGGGTCGGCGGGTCGTGCCCAGTGCCAGGTCCAGATGGGGAACCGGAGCACCTCGGCGCCGCACGCGAGGGCGGCGCGTCCCGTGGCCTCGTGGTCGGAGTGGACGTCCTTCTCCCACGGGGCGAGGCAGACGTCGAAGCCGTCGAGGAGGCCGGGCAGCAGTCGGGCGAGCTCGGTGTCCCGTACGCCGGTGTCGGGCATCCCCAGGCGCACGACCTCGCAGTCGCCGAGGTGCTTGAGCGCGTCCGCGGTCTCGGCGACCCGCCGGGGCGCGACGTCCTCGCCCGGGTGGGACCCCTCGCCGTCCGTGACGGCGACCAGCCGGAGCCGTACGCCGGCGTCGGCGAGCAGCGCCATCAGGCCGCCCGCGCCCAGCACCTCGTCATCGGGGTGCGCGGCGAGGACGACCACGCTCCGCCACCGCGACACGTCGAGGATGGGCAGCGCGTCCAGGCCGTCCCAGGCCCGCCAGGTCTCCTCGGCCGTGCCCGGCGCGTCGATCGGGTTCGGCTCGTCGGCGCTCACCACTCCTCCCCGGTGACCAGTTCGCCGAGGGCGGCCAGATCGCGGTCGGCGTGATGCTGGCGGATGTAGACGGTCAGGTCGGCGACCCGCCGGGCGTGCGCCTCGTCATGGCACAGCGGTCCCGCCCCGAGCGCCCGGCCCGTACGGTCGAGCACGTCGGCCGCCACTTCGGCGACCAGGGAACGCACCCGCAGAGCGCGCGCCGCCCCTTGACCCTTGCGGTCGAGCGGGTCCGCGTCGATGTCGGCGGCCGCGCGTTCCAGCGCGTCACGCGCGGCGGTCAGCGCGATGTCCACCGTCCCGAGGTGGGCCAGCGCGTGCGGCCCCTTCGCGCCGAGCAGAGCGCGGGCGACGGCGCGGGCCCCGCCGTACCAGACGGCCGCCACGCCGATCCCGCCGTGGTGGAAGCCCGGCCGGTCGATGTAGCCTCCGGCCGGCCCGACCTCCTCGGCCGGCACGTCGTCGAAGCGGACGCTGAGGCTATCGCTGGCCGCCATCCCGGTCGCCGGCCAACTGCCCTCGATCGGCTCACCTGGAGACACGGCGAACAGCCGGTCGCCCGCGGTGACCAGCGCCCGGGTGCAGACGCGCGCCCCCGAGCAGTACGGCTTCACCCCGCGCACGCGGCCGTCCCTTACCTCCAGGCCGGCCGGCTTGGCCGCCCAGACCCCCCAGCGTTCGCCGGACCCGGGCTCCGGGCCGTTCAGCTCGGCCAGGATCGCCAGCGCGTCGAAGTGGCCCTCGCTCAGCCGGGCCAGTGACAGATCCTCCTCCGCGAGCCTGGCCAGCGCGGCCCACCTCTCGCGCGTCGCACCGCCGCCGGGCAGGGGAAGCCGCGACTGGGTGACCTCGGTGAAACGCCGTTCCACATACCGACCCCATGAAGACATGCGGCGCTTCTACCCGGATATGTCACTTCTAGTTCTCCGCTCATCGAGCGGCGGATGAGACTGGCAGAGTGACGTCGTCGCCTCGCCGGGGAAGAGGGAGGGGTATTGAGGATGCGCACGAGCGGTTCGCGGGGACATCCGCTGTTCGCCCGCTGTTATGCCCGCTTCTGCCCACTGCTGGACCGCGGGCTCGTCGCCTCCCGCAGGGCGCTGCTCGCGGGCCTGTCCGGCGAGGTCATCGAGATCGGCGCGGGCACCGGGTCCAGCTTCGCCCACTATCCCCGTGAGGTCCGCCGCCTCGTGGCCGTCGAGCCCGAGAGCCACCTGCGGCGGGTCGCCCGAGCGGCCGCCGCGCGGGCCCCCGTCCCCGTCGAGGTCGTTCCCGGCGTGGCCGACCGTCTTCCCGCCACCGACGGATCCTTCGACGCGGTGGTGGTCTCCCTGGTCCTGTGCACGGTCCCCGACCAGGCCGCCGCGCTGGCCGAGATCGCCCGCGTGCTGCGGCCCGGGGGCCGGCTGCGGTTCTTCGAGCACGTGCGAGCCGACACCCCGGTCCGGCGAGGGGCGCAGCGGGCCGTCGACGCCACCGTGTGGCCGCTGCTCGCCGGCGGCTGTCACACCGGCCGCGACACGGTCGCCGCCGTCCGGGCGGCCGGGTTCGAGCTCGAGCGTCTCGATCGGTTCGGCCGCGCCGAGACCGGCATGCCCTTCCCCATCGCTCCGCAGGTCCTGGGCAGCGCGATTCGTCCGTGAGGCCGTGGCGTGGTGGTGCGGTCGGTCTCAGTCGACCGCACCACCCCCGGCCGGAGCGGCCTGTCAGCGCTGGGCGAGGTACTCGGCGGCGACGGCGCGCAGGCGGGCGTGCGTGCCGTCGTAGACGGAGGCGCCGGTCAGGACGCTCTTCGGCAGCTTGGCGAGCATCGTGTAG
Organism: Actinoallomurus sp. NPDC052274; assembly: GCF_040679475.1. Taxonomy (NCBI): domain Bacteria; kingdom Bacillati; phylum Actinomycetota; class Actinomycetes; order Streptosporangiales; family Thermomonosporaceae; genus Actinoallomurus; species Actinoallomurus sp. NPDC052274. The sequence continues at coordinate 75,210 of NZ_JBFAUT010000037.1, read as the reverse complement.
TTGGTGTCCACCACGTTGCCGGTCGGCGCGAGCCCGGCCTGGCTGACCAACTGGTACGCGTCGAGCCGGTCGAGCCCGAGCAGGTCGGAGGTCCAGATGACCAGATCGTGCTGGCTGATCCGGAAGGCGTCCTCCAGCGGACGGGCCGAGCCGATCGACATGACGTGGCCGTCGCTCTCCAGGCGCGGCCACGCCGGAGCGCCGCCCTTGATGAGATCCACGACGACCACCGTGTTCATCGCGGTCTCCACGGCGGTGCCGCACACCTCGCCCTCGCCCTGCCGGCAGTGCCCGTCGCCGATCGAGACCAGGCCGCCGGGCACGTTGACGCCGAAGTAGGCGGTCGTGCCGGCGCGTAGTTCCGGCGTGTCCATGTTCCCGCCGTGCGCACCCGGGGTGATGGACATGATGACCTCGCCGGCGGCCGGCGCCACGCCGACCGTGCCGTGCATCGGGTCGAGCGGGAGCTCCACCTCCAGCTCGGCGGAGCGCGCCCGGAACCGGCAGATCCCGCGCGCCGGGTCGACGTCGTACAGCCACACCCGCTCTTCGAGCGCCGGATGCAGCATCGCCGTCGTGTGGGTCGTGGTCAGCGCGCCGAAGTGCGGGAACGTGGACGAGACGGCCCAGCTCCTGGCCGGCCGGATCGCCGCGAAGTGCACCGCGACCGTGTCGCCCGGCTCGGCGCCGGCCACGGCGATGGGACCGGTGACCGGGTTGAGGTAGGGGAACTCACAGACCTCGCTCGGCAGGTCATCGACCGTGCGGACCGCGCCGCCGAAGCAGTCCTCGGTGAACAGTTCGACCACGGTGCCCGGTTCGACGGTCAGCGCCGGTGGCCGGCCGCCGAAGGCGAAGGCGGGCTCGGCGTCCAACGTCACGACCTCGATGCTCACTGTCCGGCCTCCTCACCGGTGATGCCCGCCAGGGTGGGCCGGCGACGGGCGATGAGGAGCCCCACCAGCACGATCACCCCGATGGCCAGCCAAACGAAACCCATCTTCTGCGCCGCGACCCTGGCGTTGATGACGACGTAGCCGAGGATCAGGAAGCCGAGCGCGGGAGCGATCAGATGGCGCCACCAGTCCCGGCTGCCGGAGCGGACCACGTAGTGCACCACGACGGCGACGTGCAGCACCAGGAACGCGGTCATGGCCCCGAAGTTGACCAGCGAGCTGAGCAGGGTGATCCCGTCGCTGCGGCTGTCCATGTACAGGCCGAGGCCGAGCGAGACCGCCGCGACCAGCAGGGTGGCGTTGACGGGGACACGCCGCCTCGGGTGCACCTTGGCCAGGAAGCCGGGCAGCTGCCGGTCCCGTGCCATCGCGTACAGCAGCCGCGACGTGGCGGCCTGGGCGACGAGCGAGTTCGCGAAGCCCCAGGAGATCGCGGTCGCCAGGGCCGTCAGCTTGGCCAGCCAGGCGCCGCCCGCGGCCCGGGCGGCGTCGTAGAAGGCGGTGCCGTCCGGATCCCCATGGGCGATCAGCCCGGCCTGGTCGGGCACCAGGAGCGAGGCCACCCAGGTCTGCACGATGAACAGCACGCCGGTCAGTACGAGGGCGGCCACCATCGACCTGCCGATGGCCCGTGCCGACTCGCGGTTCTCCTCGGCCAGCGTCGAGATGCCGTCGAAACCGAGGAAGCTGAGGACGGCGATGGAGACCGCGCCGAAGACCAGGCCCCAGGAGAAGGTGGCGTGGTTGTACAGCGGAGACAACGCCGAGCCGTGCCCCTTGCCCTGCGTGAGCGCCACGACGCCCACGACGAGGAAGATCGCGAGGATGATCAGCTCGGCGACGAGCATGATCCGGTTGATCCGCGCGGTCATCTCGATGCCCAGGTAGTTGACCACGGTGTTGAGGACGACGAAGGCGATCAGCCACAGCCACACCGGGACCGCGGGCACGAGCGAGTTCATCGCCACGCTCGCGATCAGGTACAGCAGGCTGGGCACCAGCACGTAGTCCAGGAGGATCATCCAGCCGGACAGGAATCCGACGGGTGCGCCGATGCCCCGGCCGGCGTAGGTGTAGACCGAGCCCGCCATGGGGAAGGCCCGCGACATCTGCGCGTACGAGCCGGCGGTGAACATCATGGCCAGCATCCCGATGGCGTACGCGAGGGCGACCATGCCGCCCGAGCCCTGGAACACGCTGCCGAAGATGCCGAACGGCGCGATCGGCACCATGAAGATCAGCCCGTACACGACCAGGTCCCGGAAGCTGAGCGAACGCCGCAGCTCCTGGGCGTATCCGTAACGTTCGATCCCTTCGACGTCACTCATGGATCCTCCTCGATGGAGCGGTGAGCGCAGCCTAGGGAATCTACTTCCAGATGAAAAGGTTTTGACTGGGAAAATCAGTAGCGGCTGACCACCGTCAGATCGAGTCCATCCGCCCTGGCCAGGTACCCGCCGGCGCGCGGCGGGCCGAGCGGGGCGGCCGCCCACGCCCTTCGCGCGTCCGGTGCGCCGGTCAGCAGACGGCCGGCCGCCGCGGTCACGCGCTCCGGGGCGAGCGCGCCGTACGCCGCGAGCGCCGCCGCCAGGTGCACGCCGTCGTACAGCCCCTCCGCGTAGACGTCCAGCGCCGGGCCATGATCGCCGAACTCGGCCCGGTGCCGCTCGGCGAGGGCGATCCGGCGCTCACTGTCCTGACCGGCGAACGATCGCATCGTGGAGTACAGCTCTCCGGTGTCGTCGCCGCCGATGGCCAGCAGCCCGTTCGTCTCCAGCGACCCGGACAGCCGCAGTACGCGCGAGCCGAGACCGGACGACGCGAACAACCGGTTGAACCGGACGAGGTCACGGCCGACGAGGCTGAGCAGGACGGCGTCCGCGCGCACCCGGAGTAGAGCGTCCACCGCCTCCTCGGCGCCCGTTCCCACGACCGGCTCGAACGGCAGGAGCCGGTCCAGCACCACCTCGGCACCGATCGATCGGATCAGCGGGGCGGCCACCCGGTGCACCGAACGCGGCCAGATGTAGTCGCTGCCCACCAGCGCCCACCGCCGCGGCCGCCGGTGTTCGGCCAGCCAGCGCAGCGCGGGCGCCAACTGGTCTGCCGGGGAGCCGCCCAGCAGGACGACGCCCTGCTCCCGCGTGCCCCCTTCCTGCGGCGGCGTGAAGAAGTAGGCCGATCGGCGGGCGACCGCGGCCTCCACGGCCCGGTGCACGTCACTCGTGTGGTAGCCGACGAACGCCTGGACGAGCCCCGCCTCGGCGAGTGAACCGGCGTCCCGTGCCACCTCCTGCGGCCGCCGGCCGGCGTCGACCAGGACGAGTTCGACGGGCCGACCGGCCGAGGTCGCCTCGCTCGCGGCCAGTCGCGCCGCGGCGAGTCCGGAGGGGCCGGTCAGGCCGAGCGGCCCGGACAGCGGAAGCAGCAGGCCGAGGCGCAGCACCGAGGCATCCGGTCCCGCGACCATGAGCTCCATGGCGTCCCGTACGACCGCCGCGCCGTTCATCCCGACAAGTATGCTCTGCGCAACGGCCCACGGCGGAAGGCGCATCTTGTCGACCTCGGCGACGAACCAGAGTGAAACGGTCCTGCCCGCCGCCACGGCCGACCTCGTCGACCTGCTCACCCGCATCCAACGTGCCATCGCCCGGGACCTGGGCGCCGTGCTGGAGGAGGAGGGCACGTCCGTGGACCAGTGGCGGGTGCTGCGCGCGCTGGACGGCGCGGAGGGCCGCTCGATGGGCGAGCTCGCGGCGGAGGTGGAGATCCCCCATCCCACCCTCACCCGCATCGTCGACACCCTGGTCGACTCGGCCTACCTCTACCGGTCCCAGTCGAGCCGGGACCGCCGACGGGTGACCGTGCACGTGTCCGAACTCGGCCGGAACAAGCTGCGGCGACTGGACGCGCTGGCCGCCGCGCACGAGCAGGGGATCGCCGCCCGCCTGGGCCCGGACACGGTGACGACCATGTCCGCGCTGCTCAGATCCGTGCGCGAGAGGCTCTGAACGACCGAGCGGGCCCACGCCGCCCTGAGTCACGGGTAACGAAATCTGAACGCGGTGCCCGGCTTCGGGAGTCGCGGGGAGCGGTTCCCTTCTCCTATATCCGCAGTTGACGGCCGCTGATCGGCGCTGTGGCGCGTTGTCCACTTCCGGCCTCATGATCGGTACTTGTGTTCAGACTATTGACGCTATTCGCCTCATCAACGGACACTACGCCGGGATCTTGATCACTTTTTGAACGCACGAGGATTCCGTCAATCCGTACGTCGAGTGGAGTCTCGGTATGCGCATGGCTCGTCTCGCGGTCGCAGCGGCGGCGATCGCCGCCTTGGCCGCGCCGTTCACCGCGGCCACCGGAGTGGCCCAGGCCGCTTCCGGGGAAGGGGCCAGACCCTGGCTGAACACCTCACTGCCGCTGGAGAAAAGGGTCGATCTGCTGCTGAGGCAGCTGACCAACGACGAGAAGGCCACCTTGATGACCGCGGTGGGGCGGCCCAGCGGTTCGCACGCCACCGGTTACATCCCGGGAATCGAGCGTCTGGGCGTCCCCGGCATGCAGTTCAGCGACGGCCCGAGCGGCGTCCGTGACGGCCGGCCCGAGACCGCGCTGCCCTCCCCGGTGTCGCTGGCCGCCTCCTTCAACACCGAGACGGCCAAGGCGTACGGCACGGTCATGGGCACCGAGGCAAGGTACCGCGGCTACCAGGCGATCTACGGGCCGATGGTCAACATCGTCCGCACCCCGCTCGGCGGCCGTGACTTCGAGACCCTCGGCGAGGACCCGGAGCTGGCCGGCGACCTCGCCTCCTCCGAGATCCGGGCCATCCAGGCCCAGGGTGTCGCGGCCCAGGTCAAGCACTACGCGGGCAACAACCAGGAGAACGCCCGCACGACCTCCAGCTCGAACATCGACGAGCGGACGCTGCACGAGATCTACCTCCCGGCCTTCGAGAAGGCGGTCGCGGACGGCAAGGTCTGGTCGGTGATGTGCGCCTACAACAAGGTCAACGGCGTCTACGCGTGCGAGAACGCGCAGATCCTGCGCGACATCCTCATCGACACCTGGAAGTTCGACGGAGTCATCGACACCGACTACCCGGCCAACCACTCGACGGTCGCCTCCGCGCTCGCCGGTCTGGACCAGGAGTTCAGCGGCACCACCTACTTCAAGCAGCTGCCCGCGGCGGTCGCGGCCGGCCAGGTGCCGCAGTCCGTGCTCGACGACGCGGCCCGCCGCATCCTGCGGCTGGAGTTCCGCACCGGCCTGTTCGATCCGAGCAAGCCCGTGACCGCGGACTTCGACAAGGACAGCGCCGTCGCGAAACAGGCCGCCGAGGACGGCAGCGTGCTGCTGAAGAACAGCAAGAACACGCTGCCCCTGGACACGAGGAGACTGCACTCGATCGCCGTGATCGGCCCCAACGCCGACACCGCGGTCACCGGAGGCGGCGGCAGCTCGGCCGTCACCCCGTACAAGAAGGTCGACCCGGTCTCCGGCCTCAAGGCGAGACTCGGCGACTCGGTGACCGTCGACCACGTCAAGGCGGGCACGGCCTCGGGCCAGCCCGCGATTCCGGCGTCCGCGCTGACCGGCCTCAAGGGCGAGTACTTCACCAACAAGACCCTCACCGGAACCCCCGCGGTCACCCGCGACGACGCCAACGTCGACTTCAACTGGGGAAGCGGTTCTCCGGCCGCCGGCATCCCCGCCGACGGCTTCTCCGCGCGCTGGACGGGCACGCTCACCGCGCCGGCGACCGGCGCGTACACCTTCTCCGCCACCAGCGACGACGGCAGCCGCGTCTACCTGGACGACAAGCTGATCGCCGACAACTGGAGCGACCACTCGGTACGGACCGTCAAGAGCACCCCCGTGCAGCTCACCGCCGGTGAGCGGCACAGCATCCGGATCGAGTACTACGAGAACACCGGTGACGCGTCCGTCACCATCGGCTGGTCGTCCCCGACCCTTCCCGACCCGCAGATCCAGGCCGCCGTCGCCGCCGCCAAGAGCGCCGACGCCGCCGTGGTCGTGGTCGGCGACTCGTCCACCGAGGGCTCGGACCGCACCACTCTGGCCCTGCCCGGCAACAACGACGCCCTGATCGAGGCGGTCGCCGCCGCGAACCCCAGCACCGTCGTGGTGCTGCGGGCCGGCGCCCCGGTGCTGATGCCGTGGCTGGACAAGGTCCCCGCGGTGCTCGACACGTGGTACCCCGGTCAGGAGGACGGCAACGCCCTCGCCGAGCTGCTCACCGGCGACGCCGAGCCCGGCGGCCGGCTCCCGGTCAGCTTCCCGACGACCGACACCCAGACCGCCGTCGCCGCCGCGCCCGGCCGCTACCCCGCGGTCAACGGCGTGTACGACTACAGCGAGAAGCTGGACGTCGGATACCGCTGGTACCAGGACGAGAACAAGACCCCGCTCTTCCCCTTCGGCTACGGCCTGTCCTACACCACCTTCAAGCTGTCCCACCTGCGTAGCGGCCCGGCCCACGTCATCGCCGGCGCGGGCACCAACGGCAAGGTGCGGCTGACCGTCGACGTCACCAACACCGGCGACCGCACCGGATCCGACGTCGTCCAGGCCTACCTCGGCCACCCCAAGAGCGCCGGCGAGCCGCCGAAGGAGCTCAAGGCGTTCGCCAAGGTCCGGCTGAAGGCCGGTCAGACCAAGAAGGTGACGCTCACCCTGGACTCGGGCGACCTGCGGATCTGGGACGACAAGGCCCACGCGTGGACCGTCCTGGACGGCGAGTACCCCGTCTACGTGGGCGAGTCCTCCGCGGACACCCCGCTCACCACCGCGGTGACCGTCCGCCGTACCCTCGGCACGCAGTACACGTCGGTCACCGCCGCCAAGGTCACCCGGCCCGGCACCACGCAGACGGTCGAGCAGACCTTCACCAACACCGGTGACTCCGGCGTGCGCGACCTGAAGCTCTCGCTCTCCGCGCCCCAGGGCTGGACGGTGGAGCCCGCGACCACCCGCAGGTCCGTCCCGACCGACGTTCCCCCCAACGGCAAGGTCAGTACCACCTGGAAGGTGACCGCACCGGCCGACGCGGCGGGCGGCCCGGCCACCCTCACCGGGAACGCCTCCTTCATCCTGGACGGGAGGCAGACCCGCCACGCCGACACGACGACGGTCGTGCCGTACGCCGACGTGGCGCACGCGTTCGACAACGTGGGGATCACCGCCGACGGCGACCCGTCCCCCGGCAACCTCGACCCGAAGGGCTACAGCTTCTCCGCCACGCAGCTCGCCGCGGTCGGCTACACCCCGGGAGCGACGGTGACCGCGAACGGTCTCTCCTACGCCTGGCCCAACACCCGGCCCGGGCAGCCGGACAACGTCGCCGCGGCCGGACAGGTCATCCAGGTCCACGGCAAGGGCGGCAGGCTCGGCCTCCTGGGAACCGGCACCGGCTCCTCGCACTCGGGCACGGTGACCGTCACCTACACCGACGGCACGACCGCCGACGTCGCGATCACCTTCCCCGACTGGTACGGCAACGCCGCCAGCGGCAACAGCCAGCTGGCGGTCACCACCGCCAACTGGAACCGCCCGCCCACCGACACCCTCGGCAACCACAAGGTGAGCCTCTACACGACCGGAGGCGCGCTCGACCCGGCCAAGACCGTCGCGACGGTCACCCTGCCGGGCGACAACGGAATCCACGTGTTCGCCATCACCGTCGGCTGACCCGCGGCTCGGCCCACCGGCCGAACTCACGGCACTCTCCCACCCTCCGCCGGAGGGTGGGAGAGTGCCTGCCCCTTGCCGCGCGACCGCGATCGGAGCACCGGTCGAGCAACCCGCCTGAAAGCCAGCACGACGTTTTTCTCGAGAACCGCGGAAGCGGGTGGTGCCGCCGACGGACGGGACGGCCGGCGGGCGTCGATCACGAGCGGGACTTCCAACCGGGCGCGAAGCTCCTCGATGGAGGTGCCGAACGACTCGAGCACGCGGACGCCGTCGGGGGTGCTCTCGAATACGGCGTGGTCGGTGTAGACACGGCTGACACAGCCGACACCGGTGAGGGGGTACGTGCAGGTGGGCACGAGTTTCGGGCTGCCGTCCCGCGCGAAGAGCGTCATCATCACGTAGACCCGCTTGGCGCCGATCGCCAGATCCATCGCGCCGCCGACGGCGGGGATCGAGCCGGGCGCGCCGGTGTCCCAGTTGGCGAGGTCACCACTCGCCGAGACCTGGAACGCGCCCATGACGCACACGTCGAGGTGGCCGCCGCGCATCATGGCGAAGGAGTCCGCGTGACGCCCCCTGACGTCGCGAAGGCCACATCCGTCTCCGAGACCGATGACGGATGCGGATAGCGGTAGGCGACTTCCGATCGGTACACGCCGGGGAGGATAGGACCGCCCTGCGACATTCCAGCGACGGACCCGAGCCGTCATCCGTCCCTGCCCGGCCCGGGCCTGTGCCACCGCCGCCGGCCACGACCATCGACCTGCGGCAACAACGGCTCGATCTCCGCCCACGCCGTGATACGGACCCGAGCGGAGGGCGTTGAGGACGGAGCCGGCTCCTCTCGATATGGGAGGTCTACGGGTGCGATGCGCCCGCGTGGGCCGCAGCCGGACGGCGCGTGGTGAGGGCCTGGTCGAGGTCGGCCATCAGGTCCTCGTGGTCCTCCAGCCCGATGGAGAGCCGGACCAGTCCTGCGGACGGGCGGGCCTCAGGGGAGACGGGCCGGTGCGTCAGCGCCGCGGGATGCTGGATCAGTGAGTCGACGCCGCCCAGGGACACCGCGTGGGTGAACAGGCGAACCGCCGATGTGAGGTGCCTGGCCTGCTCCAGACCTCCGTGGAGGTCGATCGAGATCATCGCCCCTGGGCCCCTCATCTGCCGGTGGAGAAGTTCCCGCGCATCCCCCGCCATCCCGGGGTAGTGCACACGGGAGACGCTCGGGTGGGTGCTCAGCCACGCGGCGACGCGCTGGGCGTTCGCCTGCTGCGCCCGGACCCGGATCGGGAGCGTGGCCAGCCCCCGGTGCAGAAGGTAGGCGCCAAGCGGGTGAAGAAGGGCACCCGTGATGGCGCGGACCCGGCGCAGCGCGGCCGCCTGCTCCTGGTCGCACGCGATGACGCCGGCGATGACGTCGCCGTGCCCCCCGAGATACTTGGTCGCGCTGTGCAGCACCATCGAGGCGCCGAAATGGACGGGGTTCTGCAGGATCGGCGTCGCGAACGTGTTGTCCACGAGAACGGGAACGCCGCGGGCCGCCTCGACGACGGCACGGATGTCGACCAGGTCGAGTGTCGGGTTGGCGGGTGTCTCCAGCATGATCAGTGCCGTGTCCGGCCGGAGCGCCGCGGCGACGCCCTCCGCCGTGCAGAACGTCACCTCGGCACCGAGCACGCCGGAGGCCAAGAGGTGATCGGTCCCGCCGTAAAGAGGCCGGACCGCCACGATGTGGCGGTGGCCGCTCTCTCGCGTCGTCGCGAGGATCGCCGCGGTGGTCGCCGCCATCCCCGATGAGAACGCCACGGCCGCCTCGGTGTGCTCCATCCGCGCCAACGCCGACTCGAATCGGGCCACGGTCGGGTTCCACAGCCGTCCGTAGACGGCTCCGCCCTCCGCGTACGGCGTGCCCCCGCCGGCCATGGCCTCGTACGAGAGGCCGCCTGCCTCGATGTCCGGCAGCGGGTTGGTCGAGGACAGATCGATGGGAAGCGCGTGGACACCGAGTTCGGCGAGGTCCTCGCGGCCGGCGTGGACGGCGATGGAGTCGAGCTGCAGCCGAGGCGAGATCATGCCGCAAGGATGAGCAGATCCACAGAGAATCTCAATGCTCATTGCGGAAATTCTCACCCTTCGCCAGGATCGATGCAGATTCGACAAGAGGAGGCCTCATGCCCGACCTGTCGTCGAAGAAACCGCAACCCGCTCCGGCGTCTCTCGACGGTACCGACCTGGCCATCCTCGCCGCGCTCGTGGAGGACGGCCGCATGACCAACGCCGCACTCGCCGCCCGCGTGGGAGTCGCCGAGTCCACATGCGCGTACCGGGTGCGCGCGTTGCGGCAGTCGGGCGTCATCGCGAGCGTCAACGCCCGGCTCAACCTCGGCGCGCTGGGCCACCCGATCCACGCGATCGTCAAGGTCCGGCTGGGCAGCCACAACAGAGAGCACGTCCGCAACCTCTACGACAAGCTGGTCGCGGTGCCGGGGGCGCTCACGGTTCTCCACGTGGGCGGCGACGACGACTTCCTCCTGCACGTCGCCGTGGAGAGCCCGGAGAAACTCCGGGATCTCATCCTGGAACACGTGACCATCTACCCGGTGGTGCAGCGGACGGAGACTCAACTGGTGTTCGAGGTACGCGAAGGTCGCGGCGTGCTGAGTCCGTGAACGTCTCCGTCGGTCACCGGTTGCTCGTCCGACCGGCCTGGCAGGAACGGACGATTCAGTGAAGGGACGCACAGAGAACCCCAGGCCACCGCCGGTGGCCGAGCTGTCGGCGCCAACACGCCGGGCGGCGAACAATGTCGGTGCCATCGCCTTTAATCGAGGAGTGGACGTTGAAGAGCGCATCGCCGAGCTGACCGCCGAGGTCAAGCGGCTGAACGACCTGTACTACGGCACCGGCGACAGCCCGCTGCCGGACGCCGACTACGACGCGCTGAAAGACGAGCTGGCGGCGCTCGTCGCCGAGCATCCCGAGCTCGAGCCGGCTGACAGCCCGCTCGGCAGGGTCAACGCGCCGGCGGCGTTGACCGGCCCGACCGTGCGCCACGCGCGCCCGATGCTCTCGCTGGCGAAGGCGACGAGCGAGGAGCAGATCCGCACGTTCTGCGAGCGCTTCAGCGGTCAGGTCTTCCGCGTGTCGGAAAAGCTCGACGGGCTCTCGCTCAGCGTCGTCTACACCGACGGAAGGCTCGACCATGTCGCCACGCGCGGCACCGGCGCGGTCGGCGAGCTGGTGACCGAGAAGGTGCGTCACGTGATTCCGGGCCTGCCGACCCGGATCGAGGCTCCGGGGCGCGTAGAGGTCCGCGGTGAGGCCGTGATGCTGCGGTCGGTGTGGGCGGCCTATAACGAGGCGCACCCGGACCGGACGCTGACCAACCCGCGGTCGGGCGCCGCCGGGACGCTGGTGCTGAAGGATCCCGAGGCGGCCGCGAAGGCCGCGCGGCTGCTGCGGTTCTTCGCCTTCGGCGCCGATCGCGATGGCGCCGCCGTGGAGGTCCCGGCGGGTTTCGAGCCGGTCGCCCAGTACGTGTGCGCGAGCGCCGAGCAGGTGATGGACGCGATCAACGAGATCGGCGGCCGCCGCGACGGGCTGGACTACGACATCGACGGCGCGGTCGTGCGCCTGCACGAGCCGGCGGCGTTCGAGGCGGCGGGTTTCAACAGCGCGGAGCCGCGTGGCGCGATCGCGTTCAAGTATCCGCCGGAGGAGAAGCTGACGACGCTGCTGTCGGTCGAGTGGCCGGTCGGCAAGATCGGCCGTGTCCCGCCGCGCGCGAAGGTCGCGCCGGTGTTCGTCGGCGGTGTGACGGTGGAGAACATCACCCTGCACAACCCGCGGCTGATCCGCGAACGCGACCTGCGGATCGGTGACACGGTAGCGGTCGTGCGGCGCGGCGATGTGATCCCGTTCGCGGGCCGCTCGCTGCCGGAGAGGCGCGACGGCAGCGAGGTCGAGATCGTCCCGCCGGCGCACTGCCCGTCGTGCGGTTCGGAGCTGGAGGTCCGCGGCACCGGCGAGGAGCGCTGGTGTGTGAACCTGCAGTGCCCGGCGCAGGCGACGCGCCGGCTGATGCACTGGGCATCGCGCCACGCGGCCGACATGGAGGGCGTCGGTGACGTCTGGATCGAGAAGCTCGCCGAGGACGGCGTGCTCAAACGCCGCAGCGACCTGTACGACCTGACGGTCGAGCAGCTGCTCGGTTACGAGCGGATGGGCGAGATCAGCGCCCGGAAAATGGTCGACTCGATCGTGTCGTCCAAGGGCATGGGGCTGCGGCGCGCGCTGATCGGGCTGGCGATCCCGATGGCTTCTGAGGGCACGGCCAAGCGCCTGTGCCTGGCCGGCTACGAGCGCATCGAGGACATCGCGGCGGCGACGGTCGAGGACCTGGTGGGCATCCGCGACATCGGGCCGAAGGCCGCCGAGAGCATCGTGGCCTTCTTCGCCCGCGCGGACGTGCAAGAGGAGATCGCGGCGCTGCGCGAGCGCGGCGTGAATCTCGATGTGCTGGCCGAGGACCGGCCGGTCGACGCGGCGGCCGCGGGCGACTCACCGCTCAAGGGCAGGTCGGTCGTGATCACCGGCGCTTTCACCGACCCGCGCTCCGGCGCGAAGATCAGCCGACCGGACGTCACGCGCCTGGTGGAGCAGGCGGCTGCGACGACCGCCTCATCGGTCTCGGCCAACACCGACTACCTGCTCGCCGGCGACAACGTCGGCGCCTCGAAGACCGGCAAGGCCGAAAAGCTGGGAGTCACGGTCATCCACCAGGAAGAACTATGGCGTTGGCTGGCCGAAGCCGGCGTCATCTGAACGACACCCGCCACGCCCTCGCTCCGCTCTCCCAGAGAACGATCGGAAGCGTGGCGCATTTCCCTGCGGCCTTATCGGCATCGGTGCTGCGCGGCGCGTTGGCGCGCGTGCCGCCAGGAGACCTCCCGCCGTCCTCCAGCCGGCGCCGCACGCCATGCCGCGCCGCGGCTCGACCCGCCGGGACCGCGGTCGGTAGGTTCTGACGCTCGCCGGGCCGCCCTCAACCGGGCGCCGCTACGATAACGACGACCCCTCACCGGGAGGTTAGCGGCCTGCTACCCGAATCCCCCGAAGCCCGGGGCAATTGAGCAGAATGGAACAGCGTGGACATCGGCACACGGGAAGAAGTCGGTCCGAAGCCGGTATCCGGCACCGTCCAGCCGAAGAAGCTGCTCCTGCGCGCGCTCGCGGGAGAGCGGACCGAGCGGCCGCCGGTATGGCTGATGCGGCAGGCCGGCCGGTACCTGCCCGAGTACCACCGGGTCCGTGAGGCCGCCGGGGGCATGGTCGGGCTCTGCAACTCGCCCGAGCACGCCGTCGAGGTCACCCTGCAGCCGATCCGCCGCTTCCCGCTCGACGCCGCCATCCTCTTCGCCGACCTTCCGCAGGTCGCCGCCGCGCTGGGCCAGACCCTCGACTACCGGGCCGGCGAGGGCCCGGTCCTGACGCCCCCCGTCCGCTCCGCGGCGGACATGGCCGGCTTCCTGAGCGCCTCGCGCCTCCACGAGGAACTGGCCCCGATCTACGAGACCGTCCGGCGGCTGACCCGCGCGCTGCCTGCCGAGGTGACCCTGATCGGCTACGCCGGTGCGCCGTGGACCATCGCCACCTACATGGTCGAAGGACGCGGCGGCGCCCCGTCAGAGCACTCCGTCGTCAAGCAGTGGGCCTTGAGCGACCCCGACGGGTTCCAGCCCCTGATCGACCTGCTCACCACCGCCGTCACCCAGTTCCTCGACCGCCAGATCGAGGCGGGCGCGGAAGCAGTCCAGCTGTTCGACACCTGGGCCGGGATACTCCCGGCCCATCTCTTCGAACGCTGGTGTACCGAGCCGGCCGCCGCGATCATCGCAGCGCTGAAGGACAAGCACCCGGAGGTTCCCGTCATCGCCTTCCCCCGGGGCGCCGGGCTCGGCTACGACGGCTTCGCCGAGGCCACCGGAGCGGACTGCATCGGCCTGGACACCACGGTCCCCCTCGAATGGGCCGCGCAAAGGCTGCAGCGCGACCTGGGCCGCTGCGTGCAGGGCAACCTCGATCCCCAGCTCCTGGCCGCCGGCGGCCCCACGCTCCAGGCCGAGACCGACCGCATCCTGCGCGCCCTGAGCGGAGGGCCGTTCGTGTTCAACCTGGGACACGGCATCGTCAAGACCACGCCCCCGGAGCATGTCGCCGCCCTGGTCGAGCAGGTACGCGCTTGGACCACACCCGCGCCACCGGACTAGGAACACCAAGCGCCGGCGATCTGTACGGCGGCCCCGTAGCGCACGCAGAGCTTGTCAAAGCGGGTTGCGACTGCCCGGCGCCAGCGGCGTGCTGGTGCGCTCACCGGAGGCTGCATGGGGCGGTCACAGGATGGTGAGTTGTTCGGGCTCGGGACGGCGCTGTGGTGGGGGCGGGGGTGTGCGGAGGCGGCGGACGTTGCGGCGTCCGCCGATGCCGTGCTCGTCGGCGAGGTCCTTGACGCGCTGGGCGATGCGGTGCTGGTAGTCCTTGGGCGCGTAGGCGCCGCGGCCGTACAGGCGCTCGTACGGTGCGACGAGTTCGGGGTGGTGTTCGCGGAGCCAGCGGGTGAACCACTCGCGGGCGCCGGGGCGCAGGTGCAGGACGATCGCCGAGACGGAGGTGGCGCCGGCCTCGGCGATCCGGCGTACGGCCGCCTCCAACTGGCGCGGGGTGTCGGTGAGGTAGGGGATGACCGGGCCCATCAGGACGCCGCAACCGATGCCGTGCTCGTTGAGCGTCGCGCAGACCTCGAGACGCTTGAGCGGGCTGGGCGTGCCTGGTTCGAGCAGCCGCCACAGCTCCTTGTCGACGAAGCCGACGGACACGGCCGTGCTCACCTCGGTGCGGTCGGCGGCCTCTTCCAGCAGCGGCAGGTCGCGCAGGATCAGCGAGCCCTTGGTCAGGATGGAGAAGGGGTTCGCCGCGTCCCGCAGCGCCTCGATGATGCCCGGCATCAGCCGGTAGCGGCCCTCCGCCCGCTGATAGCAGTCGACGTTGGTGCCCATCGCGATGTGCCCCCCGGCCCACTTCGGCGCGGCGAGCTCCCGGCGCACGAGTTCCGGAGCGTTCACCTTCACCACGATCTGCGAGTCGAAATCCCGACCCGTGTCGAAATCAAGATACTTATGGGTGTTTCTTGCGAAACAGTAGACGCATGCGTGGCTGCAGCCTCGGTAGGGGTTGATGGTCCACTGGAACGGGACCCGTGAGGCGGCGGGGACTCGATTGATGATCGACTTGGCTCTGATCTCGTGGAAGGTGATCCCGCGAAACTCCGGGGTGTCGACCGTCACCGGGCTCCCGAACAGCCCCGGGTCCTCGCCGTCCAGCGCCAACGCGTCCCAACGCATGTCCTTACCTTAGAACATGCGTTCGACGATCGCCTGCCGGGGCAGCGGCCGAAAGTTCAGTCGGGGTCCTCGTCGAAGGAGACCGAGAAGATTCTTCACGCGTTCCCGGCGCCCGGCGCCGCGGACGGCGGCCGCTCAGGGTGCGGGAGCCGCGGCGGCCGCGTCGACGAGGGCGGTGACGGCGGGGTGCCAGGGCCGGTCGACCGGTCCGGTGAGGACGAGCCGCCTGCTGATCGAGGGCCGTACGGGCACCATCACCAGGCCGGGGACGAGCATCGCGGCGGTCAGCGCGGGCACGATCGTGACGCCGATCCCCGCGCGGACCATGGCCAGCAGGGTGCCCATGTCGCGGATGCGGTGGGTGGGGGACAGCGGCGTGCCCGCTCGACGGTACAGCTCGCGGAGGTGCCGCTCGCACCCTCCGCAGGACAGCAGGAAGGCGTCGTCCTCGAGGTCGTCGGGGCCGATGCCCGGCTCTCCGGCGAGCGGGTGGTCCTCGCGGAGGAGGACGTGGAAGGCGTCCTCGGCCAGGGCCGTGCCCGGCCCCGGCGGCGGGTCGACGAGGACGGCCAGGTCGACCGTGCTGCGGGCCAGCCAGTCGGCGACCTCGTCGTCCTCGCCCTCGAACACGGCGACGTCGACGCGTGGCAGCTCGGTCTTCCACTGGGGGATCAGCCGGGGGAGCAGGCCCTGGCAGACCGTGGTGGGCGCGGCGAGCCGTACGGTGCCGGCCGGCAGCCCGTCGCGCTGGGCGGCCAGGTCGGCGATGGCGACCGCCGCCGCGAGCGCCGCGCGGGCGTGGCCGAGGATGAGGTCGCCGAACGCGGTGGGCCGGGGGCGGCCGTGCCGGGTCAGTACGGCCCCGCCGAGGGCGCGCTCCAGCGCGGCGACGGAGTGGGAGACCGCGGACTGGCTTACCCCGAGCTCGTCGGCGGCGGCGCCGAAGCCACCGTGGTCGAGCACGGCGACGAACGCCCGTAGCTGGCTGAGGTTGAGGCTCATGAGTCTTTCTCATCGAGGCGCTGCGGCCACTTGTTGGACTCATCTTCGCATTCCGCTGCAGGATCGCGTCGCATGACCGGTGTATCGCGGCGCGGAGGAGGACTGATGGAGCGGCCTGGCGGGTCGGCGGGCTGGGTGCCCGGGTTCGTGGTCCTGTCGATGATCTGGGGTTCGAGCTTCGCCCTGATCAAGGTGGCGGTCGACGCGGGTGTCGCGCCGCTGTGGATCGCGTCGTGGCGGTGCCTGTTCGGGCTGGCGGCGCTGGGCACGGTGTGCGCCGTACGGCGGGCGCCCGTGCCCCGTGGCCGGCGCGTGTGGGCGCACGCGTTCGTGGTGGCCGCGCTGTTGAACTCCGTGCCGTTCGCGCTGTTCTCGTACGCGGAGACGCGGGTGAGCTCGGTCGTGGCGGGCGTCTGGAACGCCACGACGCCGTTGACCACGCTGCTGTTCGCCGTCGCCCTGATCCGCGAGGAGCGGCCGACGCCCCGGCGGTCGATCGGACTGGCGACCGGGTTCTGCGGCGTGCTCCTGGTCCTGGGGGTCTGGCGGGGATTCGACGGCGGCACGCTGGGCGGCAGCCTGGCCTGCCTGGGAGCGACCGTCTGCTACGGCGCCGGTTTCACCTACACCCGGCGCTTCTTCGCCGGGCGCGAGGAGTCGGTCGTCGCGCTCTCGGCGGTACAGATCCTGTGCGCGACCGTCGAACTGGCCCTGGTCACCCCGGTCGTGGCGGGCTCGCCGGCCTGGCCCGGACCGGCGGCGGCAGCGGCGCTGGTCGGGCTCGGCGCCGTCGGCACCGGCCTGGCGTACATCATCAACCTGGGCGTGATCCGCGCGGCCGGGCCGACGGTCGCCTCGACGGTGACGTACCTGACTCCGCTGTGGTCCACGCTGCTGGGGGCGATGCTGCTGGCCGAACCGATCGGCTGGAACACCGTCACCGGCGGCCTGCTGATCGTCGCCGGGGTGATCGTGGCCCGGGCGCCCCGCCGGACGGAGCGCGCGGCCGTCAGCGTACCGGGAAGCCCGGGACCTCGCGGGCGAGGTGTTCGAGCTCGCGAGTGAGGTCGTGGGGGGTCACGATGCCGACGAGTCGGTCGCCGTCGAAGACGAGGAGGCGCTCGTGGGCCAGCCGGGCCAGCAGTTCGGTGAGGGGCGTCTCGGCCGCCGTACGCTCCGCGTCCTCCACGAGGGCGCCGATGGGGGTCTCGGGCGGCTCCCGGCGGATGCGCTCGGTGGTCACGATGCCGTGGACGACGCCTTCGTCGACGACCGGATAGGAGGAATGCCGGTGCCGGGGCAGCATCTCGCGCAGGAACTCGGCGACCGGCATGGAGCTCGGCACGGTGAACGGATCCGGGGTCATGATCCGGCGGATCGGGATGCCGTCGAGCCGCGCGCGGACCCGGGCCTGTCCGGCCTCCAGGCCGGCGGCCGTGATCAGGAACCAGCCGACGAGCGTGAGCCACAACCCGTCCGCGCTCCACATGGCGATGTAGAAGCCGCTCAGCATGGTCGCCCAGCCGAACGCGCGGCCGACCTGGGTGGTCTGCAGCGTCGCCTTCAGCCGGTCGCCGGACATCCGCCACAGCAGGGCGTGGACGAGTCGTCCGCCGTCCAGAGGCGCGGCGGGGATCACATTGAAGGCCGCGAGCAGCGCGTTGATCACGGCGAGCCAGGTGACGCAACCGCTCACCAGGCCGTCCACCCCTGTGAGGAGGAGGACGGCCGACGCGGTGCCGAACGCCGCCGCCAGCAGCACGCTGACGAGCGGCCCGGAACCGGCGATGCGCACCTCGGCGCCCGGGGTGGCCGGCTCGCCCTCGTACCGGGCGACGCCGCCGAGCAGCCACAGGGTGATCCCCGTGACCGTGAGCCCGTTCCGGCGCGCCACGATGGCGTGCGCCAGCTCGTGGGCCAGCAGGGAGGCCATGAACACGGTGGCGGTGAGCAGCCCGCCCAGCGCGTAGAACAGCGGGGGCAGGCCCTTGTACGTGTGGGGCAGTTGCTCGCCGGCCAGGCCGTACGTGATGAGCGCGAAGATCACCAGGACGGTCCAGTTGACGCCGACGCGCACGCCGCCGATCCGGCCGAGCCGGAGGGTGTCGTTCATCTCGTTCGCGGCGCGGAAACTGCGGCCTTGAGGCCGGAGCGGAAGCGCCGCTCCCTCCGTTCTGCTACGGTGTGTGATTCTGCGATAGCCAAGCGGATTCGCGGCCGGGCGGGCCGTGACAGCGCGGGGAGCCCTCCAGCCGTTGGGCGGGGCTGTGAACCGCGAACCACTGGCTTCTCCTTCGTGAGAGGCCGGAA
The DNA here is from genome assembly GCF_040679475.1 of Actinoallomurus sp. NPDC052274. NCBI lineage: Bacteria > Bacillati > Actinomycetota > Actinomycetes > Streptosporangiales > Thermomonosporaceae > Actinoallomurus > Actinoallomurus sp. NPDC052274. Next base: position 56,828 of record NZ_JBFAUT010000037.1, on the reverse strand, counting down.
TCTCCCGCCTGCAGCCGGGAGAGGACGTCAAAGCCGCCGCCTTTTGTCCCTGAGAAAGGGATACCCGCCAAACCACTCGGGAGTCTCAGGCAGAATGCCCTTACGTGGGGTCATCCATCGTCAAGAAGAGCGTCGCGGTCGTCGCCGCCGCGGTCGTCGCGGCCGGATGCGGCGGCCCTGCGGACCGGGCCCGGCCCCCCGCGGCGCGGGCGGCCGAATGCGGTCAGGTGACGATGGCCCGCTCGGACGCCGGGCGGCAGACCCGGGCGATGTGGATCGTCTCGGTGGGCAACGGCGACTGGCCGAGCAAGCCGGGGCTGTCGGTGGCGAAGCAGCAGGCGGAGTACCGCGCCCTCCTGGATCTGGCCGTACGGCGGAACCTCAACACCGTCTACGTGCAGATCCGGCCGTCGGCGGACGCCTTCTACCCGTCCCCGTACGAGCCGTGGTCGCGCTACCTCACGGGGAAGCAGGGCAAGGCCCCGGGGTACGACCCGCTGCGGTTCCTGGTCGACGAGGCGCACCAGCGCGGGCTGGAGTTCCACGCCTGGTTCAACCCCTACCGGGTCAGCACCGGGCACAACCGCGAGAGCCTGGCGCCCGGCAACCCGGCCCGGCGGCATCCGGACTGGGTGTACCGCTACGGCGACGCCCTCTGGTACGACCCCGGCCTTCCCCAGGTCCGCGACCTGGTGGCGAAGGTGGTCCTCGACGTTGTGCGGAAGTACGACATCGACGGCGTCCACTTCGACGACTACTTCTATCCGTACCCCTTGCCGGGCAAGGAGTTCCCTGACAAGCCGACGTTCAAGAAGTACGGCGCGGGCTTCAAGAGCCGCGCCGACTGGCGCCGGCACAACGTGGACACGCTGGTGCAGACCCTGTCGGCCGGTATCCATCAGGCCAAACCGTGGGTCAGGTTCGGCATCAGCCCGTTCGGGGTCTGGCGCAACAGGTCCGATGACCCGAACGGTTCGGTGACCCACGCGCTGCAGAGCTACGACGACATCTACGCCGACACCCGTAAGTGGATCAAGAACGGCTGGATCGACTACGTCGTACCCCAGCTGTACTGGCCGATCGGGTTCGGCGCCGCGGACTACCGCACGCTCGTCGCGTGGTGGGCCGGGCAGGTGACGGGCACGCCCGTCCAGCTGATCATCGGGCAGGCCGCGTACCAGGTGGGGCACGGCGGCCCGTGGAACGCGCCGGCCGAACTCTCCCGCCACCTGACGATCGACGCGAAGTACCCCCAGGTGACCGGCGAGGCGATCTTCAGCGCCACCGACCTGAAACAGGACCGCCGTGGGTTCGCGTCCCGGCTGGCGCGCGATCACTTCGGCCGCCCGGTGCTCGCCCCGGTGAGCCCGCGTACGGCCGCCGCCGGGCCGTCGGCGCCGAGCCGCCTGCAGGCCGAGGACCGCCGGTTGACCTGGCAGGGCACCGGCGCGGCGGCGTACGCCGTCTACCGTTCGCCGGCGAAGGGCCCGGCGTGTGCCGCGCCGGATCCGCACGACCTCCTCATGGTGCTTCCGGGTACGACGCACCAGATCACCGACCACTCCGCCAAATCGGGTCAGGTCTACACGTATTACGTGACGGCGCTGGACTCACGCCACCGGCAGAGCCCTCCGACCCGAGGCGCCCACATGACCGCTCGAGGCGGCTGACCAGGGCCTACCCGGCGGCGATGCCACATCCGGCCGCGAATGCCGAGGCTCCTTGGGTTTTTGAGGTTTCCCATGCTTGGCAAACAGGGGATGATTCCTGGAAATCTGTGACCCCCTGGAGGTGCGGCATGGCGCTCTCGATGGAGGAGGAGCGAATCCTCACCGAGATCGCATCTCAACTCGGTCAGGAAGACCCTCGCCTGGCCGACCGGCTGTCCAACTTCGGGCGTCTGCGCAGGCGGCGGCGCATTCGCGCCGCCGTGGCGATCACGGTCGCCGTGCTCGTGATCGCTTCGTTGGTGGCCGCGGCCGTGGTCACCGTGCCGGTCTGAGAACGAGGTCGCCCCCGCGGGAGACTCTCCCGCGGGGGCGACGACACGCTGAGGCCGGTGTGGTGGTCGCCTCTCGGCGAAAGGCACAACGCGGCTCCTGCTCCGGCCATGCGGCCGGACGGTATTCCGCGAAGGCGGTAGGTGCGGCCCGGGGACACATGCCACACCGGCCTCACCAGCGTAACCGATTCCCACCGGTGACCGGCACCCCCCGGGCGGGTCGGCGCACGACGTGCGGTCGGGAACGCGGTCGGCCGGCCGGTGGGGCCGGCGCGAACGCCGCGCTCCAGGCGGCCCATGCCGCCACGACGAGGGGGCTAGGACCCGTCCGCGGCCATGCCCGGCATGACTCCGAGCTGGGCCGCGATGGTGGCGATGTCGAAGTAGATCCGCTCGCAGATGATCCGGTCGCCGTCCGGCCCGTCGAAGAAGAAGAACGCCACCATCGGGCACCGGAAGGTGCGGCCGGTCGGGGCGAACCCGTACGCCTCGCCGAGGTGCGTGCCGAGCAGGTCGAACTCCGCGATCACGGCGTCGTCCGCGTGCCAGAGGCGGACGTTGTCGTGCCGCTGGTCGGGAAAGGCGTCCCGGGACCTGCGGTAGTAGCCCATCACCTCCTCCGCCCCGTCGAACACCTCGCCGGTGGGGATGATCTCGTAGCGGGGGTGGTGGCTCATCGTCGTCAGTGTGACGTCGAAGTCCTGCGCGGTCTCGGACTCGAAGTGAGCGCGGATCAGGGCCTCGCGCGCCTCGCGCACGCTCGTGGTGGTCACGGTCTCTCCGTCCTGCGGCTCGGGCGAATGGTCGCGTGATGCGACTGGCGCTTTGTCGGCTCCACTTATGATCTACATCGTAAAGGTAGCGGGTCCTTAGAACCCGAAAGGCTCACGGAACACGGCAAGATGGTCATAATGCTCCGCAACCCGATCGCCTCGACCGGTGTTCTATGAAGGTGACCGAGACCGACATCCGCCGCCCGATCGTCACCGCGCTCACGGAGGACCTCGACACCGGGTTCGTCGCGCTGTTCGACGCGTACCGCGACGTCGTGTTCTCCGCCGCGCTGCGGCTGTGCGGGCGGTGGGCCGACGCGGAGGACCTGACGGCGGAGACGTTCCTTCGCGCCTACCGCGCACTGGCCGGTTACGCGCCGCAGCGCGTCGAGAGCCTGCAGCCGCGCCCGTGGCTCATGACGATCCTGGCGAACCTCTGGCGCAACACGGCGCGCTCGGCCGCCCGGCATCCGCCCCCGGCGCCGCTGGAGACAGCACCGGAGGCGGTCGATCCGACGGAGCCGACCGAGCAGGTCGCCGAGCGGTCCGAGACCGGCCGTGAGCTGGCCGCGCTGCTCGGCGAGCTGACCGAGGAGCAGCGCCTCGCCGTCGTGCTGCGGCACGTCGCGGATCTGCCGGTCGCAGAGATCGCGGCAGTCCTCGGTGCCCCCGAGGGCACCGTCAAGTCCCACATCTCGCGGGGTCTGAAGCGACTCCGCCTGCTCTACCCGGGGAGGAACGATGACCACCGTTGAGCCTTACGACCCGGAGCCCTTCGACCGGCACGATCCGCTGATCGCGGACCTCGGCGGGCTGGCCACCGGCGCACCGGCGGGCCTGCTCGACCGGGTGGCGGCCCGCTGGGTGCGCGTCGACGCGGCGATCGGCGGCGTCTACGTCGCGATGACCGACCAGGGCATCGCCTACCTGCGCGCCGGACAGGATCAGGACCAGTTCGTCGCGTCGTTCCGGAGCCGGTTCGCCCGGCCGCTGCTGCCGGGCGGCGGCGCGCCGCCGGCCCTCGAGCGGGCACTGCGGACCGGCCGTACGACCGGGATCCGGCTGGACCTGCGGGGACTGCGTCCCTTCGAGGAGGCGGTGCTGCGCGCGGCCGCGGCGATCCCGCGGGGGGAGATCCGGCCGTACGCCTGGATCGCCGAGCGGATCGGGCGGCCGAAGGCCGTCCGGGCGGTCGGCACCGCGCTGGGAAAGAACCCCGTGCCGCTGCTGATCCCCTGCCATCGGGTGACGCGTTCCGACGGCCAAATCGGGCAGTACGTCTTCGGCGCGCCGGCCAAGGAGCGGCTGCTGCGCATGGAGGACGTCAACCTCGAGGAGGTCGGGACGCTTGCGGCGAAGAACGTCTACTACGTGGGCAGCGACACGACGGGCATCGTGTGCTTCCCCAGCTGCCGCGACGCGCGGCGGATCACTCCGGCGCACTGGCACGGGTTTCGTAACCTGGCACAGGCCGAGAGCGCCGGATACCGGCCGTGCCGGCACTGCCGGCCGGGGGGCGGCGTGTCCTGAGCACCGGTGGCACCGGGCACGGGTGTTCAGGACCCCTTGCGCTCTCGTTCAAGAACGTCCTGTTGACTGATCCGGGTAAGCCGTTGTCTCCGACCGGGGTTCCGCCGCTTTGAGTTTCCGCACCGACCTCGTCCGCACCGACCTCGTCCGCTCCGATCCTGTCCCCGACACCCCTGTCCCCGATGACACCGTCAGTACCGACCCGGTCCGGAGCGGCCCCGTCCGGGCTGGTCGCACAGGCGACGCTCAGGAGGGCGGCGCCGATCCTGTCCGTCCGGGCCCTGACCACGCCGATTCCGGCGGTGCCGACGCCGCCGGCCACGTCCGCGGCGGCCGCCCCGACCCTGCCCGTCCCGATCGCGCCGGCCGTGGGCCGGCGGGTCACGGGCACGCCGATCGAGATCCCTACTTCGACAACGCGAAGTTCCTCGCCGTCGTCCTGGTGGTCATCGGCCACGCCTGGGAGCCCCTGCGGGGCGCGAACATCGGCGGTCGGCTGCTCGAGGCCGCGCAGACGTTCATCTACGCCTTCCACCTGCCGGCCTTCATCGTCATGTGCGGGTACTTCTCGCGCGGTTTCCCGACCACCCGCGGCCGGACCCGCAAGCTCGTCGCCGCCATCGTGGTGCCCTATGTGCTGTTCAGCGTCGCGTACCCACTGTGGGCCGGGCTGCTGTCCGGCGACCACGTCGGCTGGGATCCGCTGGAGCCGTACTACCTGACCTGGTTCCTGCCCGCCCTGCTGCTGTGGCGGCTGTCCACACCGCTGTGGCAGCAGATCCGTCTTCCGGTCGTCGTCGCGGTGCTGATCTCGATGCTCGCCGGGTTCGTCACCCTGCCGAGCATGCTCAACGCCGCGCAGGTGCTGTCGTTCCTGCCCTTCTTCGTCCTCGGGCTGGTGCTGCGGCCGCACCACTTCGCGATCCTGCACCGCCGCGCCGTGCGCGTCGCGGGCGCGGCGGTGCTCCTCCTCGGCGGGCTCACCGCCTACCTCCTCGCGCTGAGTGTCGATCCGGAGTGGGTGCACTGGCGGCGCAGCTTCGGGCAGCTCGGGGTGGGCGCCTCGGCGGGCGTCGGGTTCCGGATCGTCGCGATGGCCGCAGCGCTGGTCCTCACGGTCGCGTTCCTCGCGGTGGTGCCCGCACGGCGCACGTGGTTCACCCGGCTCGGCTCGGCCACGATGTACGCCTACCTGCTCCACGGATTCGTCACTCTCTACCTGTCCTACCAGGACTGGTACTACGGCATCTCCGGCGAGCAGGTCCTGCTGGTGACGGTGGGCTGCGCGCTCCTCGCCGTGGTCCTGTCCGGAGAGCCGGCGCGCCGGGCGTTCCGGTGGGCGGTGGAGCCCCGCCTGGACTGGCTCTTCCGCACCGATCCCGCCCGACGACCGCAGTCCCGCCGCCGATCGGGGCGGCGGGAAAACACGCGCGGGCGAAGAGACACGGCGGGCATGGTCACCGGGACCGAGTGAGGGGCGCGGGCGGCGCGGTCTCTTCTGCGGGCGCGCCGCCCGTACTTGAGCCCTCCCGCCCGGCGCTCAGCGAACGATGCTGGCGTGCCGACTGATCGGCAGTTGATGCGCCGCCTCGGTGATGGCCGCGACCTGCTCGGGGGAGAAGCGGTTGCGCTGGCGCCGGATCCAACGGGGCAGACGGTGCATCCGCAGGAGCGTGACGCCCTCGGCCTCCACGAGGCTCCGAGCGAGGTGACCGCCGTGGATGACGGCCACGGCCTCCACGGCGACCTCACCGCCGAGCCGCTCGGCGAGCAGCGCGGCGGTCGCATCGGCGCGGGCGCGCAGGGCGGAGGCCAATTTCGTGCCGGACCGCTCGTCGACGAACAGCGTTCCCTGATAGGCGGCGATGTCCGTGTCCGGAGCGGCGGCCTGATTGTCGATCATTAGGACGCCGGTCGGTCCGATCACCAGATGATCGATCTGGCCCTGTTCCGGCACGTTCCTTCCCTGGAGGACGCGGTATCCGCGCCAGGCGAGGGTCAGGCGCAGCAGAGCCGAGGTGCGCCGTTCGCCACGCTGGCCTTTGCGCCAGACGCTGGAGGCCATCCGCTGGCGCAGGTAGTAGAGGCTGTCCACCGCGGCGACCACGACCGCGGCCAGCAGCCCGAACCAGAAGTCGACGAGTACCGTGCCGATCACCAGGCCGAGGGCGGCGAGCGCACCGCGCACTTGAAGCCGACGGCGCTTTCCCTGCGCCCATAGCTGCTCGTGCACCGCCTGGGGGGACCCGCCGATCAGCGCCGGGTTGTCCGGAACATAGATCGACCGACCGAACATCACGCGACCCTTTCGCTCGTGGGAGTTTATTATCTCGTGACCACGGCGTTAAGGCCCACCCCCGGTAACGCGGTTAAACATAAAAGTAACAAATGGAATTCGCGTTGGCGGCTGCGCGTGGAATTGCTGTGCAACCTGCACTGCAGCTTGCATCGTGTGTCGGGAGGGAACGAGTCGCTGGACTCGGTGCGGTGACCGATGGCCGCGCCAGGCGATGGATACGTCAGCATAATCCGTTCGTCTCTGGCGAATGCGGTGGTATTGAGATCGGTCGCACGCCATCTATCGTGGCCTCGGGTCCGCGCCGGCCCCCGTCCGCGGCCGGCTGCTCAGGGCCGGCTTCCGACGGTCATGGGTGACCGGGGGATCCGATGACGCCCATCGTCCGCAGGCCGGCGATCACCAGGTCCACGCCGACGGCCGCCAGCAGCAGCCCCAGCAGCCGGCCGGCGACCTCGACCCACATGCGGGGAACCCGGTGCAGCACGTAGGTCAGCACCAGCATCGTGAGGAGGTTGCTCGCGGCGACGGCCACATAGGCCACGGCGACCAGTGGGGGCCAGACCCAGCCCGGCCGGGTCACCGTCAGGACGATGATCGACGTCATCGCGAGCGGACTGACGATGTACGGCAGCAGCAGCGCCATGAAGCCCTCGCCGGGAGAGCCGGCCGGAGTCTCGGCGTGGCCGTCGAGGACGAGGCGCAGGGCGTACACGAAGAAGATCGCCCCACCGGCGATCATCACGTCGGCGTGTCCGATATGGAAGACGTCCAACAGTGGATCGGCGGTCATCGCAAGGACGACGGCGCACAGCGTCGCCGCGCCGGTGGTCCGCCAGGCCAGTCGCCGCAGCGCGCGCGGGTCCCGTCCTTCGGCCAGCCGCGCGAAGCTCAGGACGACCTTCGGCGGCCCGGCCACCGCGATGAGGACGACGAACACGTCCCAGAGATCCAAACGCCCCACCCCGGCGTCCTGCCTACGCGGAGACCCGCGCAAACCCTCCTCCCTCGCGGCCGGCGCCGGTGGAGGGGTGCTCGTCACCGTGCCGACGTCGGCGTGTGATCGTCGTTGGACCCGGACCCGGACCCGGACCCGGACCCGGAGGTGGCGGCGTTGCGGCGGGCGCGGAGCGCGCGGACCCTGCCCCGGCTCGCGCACGCGGGGGACGGGCACCAGCGGCGGCGCCCGGGTGGGTCGATGAAGACGCCTCTGCAGTCATCTTCCGGGCAGCGTTTGAGGGCGAGCCGGTCGGAGCCGGTCATCTGGTCCACGGCCTGACGGGCGATCCGGGCGAGGGCGTGCGCCGTGGTCGCCGGAGGCTCACGTCGCAGGCGGTCGGCCGCGGTGAGCCGGACGGGATCGTCGTGCCCGGCCACGAACGCGGCCAGGGTCGCCACGGCCGTCGCAGGCGGCGGCTCCTCCTCGACCGTGGCCAGTGCGATGGCGCGCAGCGTCTCGCGCAGGGTCCACGCCTGGTGCAGGTCGTCTTGATCGGGTGGCTGAGCCGGGGACAGCTCGCAGCGCTCCAGCCACTCGGCGAGAAGCCCGGCGGTCGCCAGCCGCTCCACCGGGGCCGCGCTGAACGTACGGCCTTTGGTGGCCAGGAAGTTCAACCAGGTGGCGCCGCAGTCGAAGCGGAACGCGAGTTTGTCCTCTGTGGCCATGACCCGATGGTAACGCCTCAGCCGTTACGTCTGCTAGCGTTCTCGTAACGCCCAAGGCGTTACAAAGGTCGATCGAGAAGTGAGGAATGACCATGGCGGCGAGCCAGGCACTGTCGGAGCAACTGACGCGGGCGCGGTTGGACCGCGACGAGGGCTACCGGATGCTGGACCTTCTCCAGGACGAGGCGACCCAGCAGGCCCTCTTCCCGGATCTTGAGCGGCTCGTCCCCGGATACGCCGACTGGATCGTCACCGCGCTGTTCGGCGGCACCTACCTGCGCGAGGGGTTGTCGCCGCGCGACCGCCAACTCGTCAACCTGGCCGCCCTCACCGCGCTCGGCGGTGTGGACCCGCAACTGTCCGGCCACGTCAAGACCTCCTTGCGGGTCGGGATGACCCCTCGCGAGATCACGGAGGTCTTCGTGCACCTGGCGCCCTACATCGGCGTGCCCAGGGCATTGGCCGGATTGCGCGTCGCCGCCGCCGCGCTCGCCGACGTGGAGCAGGAGGCCGGACGATGAGCGGGATGATCCGGACCGTGCTCGGGGACATCGCACCCGAGGAACTGGGCGTCTGCGACGCTCACGACCATCTGTTCATCGGCTCGCCGGCGCTGCCGGGCCAGGAGCTGGACGACCCCGACGCCGCGCTCGCCGAACTGAAGGCCTTCGCCGCGCTCGGCGGCCGTGCCGTGGTCCAGTGGACGCCGTGGGGGATGGGGTCACGAACCGAACGACTGCCCGCCCTGTCCCGGCAGTCGGGCGTCCACATCGTCTCCGCCACCGGAATGCACCAGGCCAAGCACTATGACCCGGGTGAGCTGGAACGCCGCCATGACGGGCTGGCCGACCTGTTCATCCGCGAACTGACCGCCGCCCCGGTGAGGGCCGGCATGATCAAGGTCGCCGGCGCCTACCACCGCCTCGACGGCCACGCCCGGCATGTCATGGCGGCCGCCGCCGAGGCTCATCACGCCACCGACGCACCCATCGGCGTCCACCTGGAGGCCGGAACCGCCGCGTTGGACGTGCTCGACCTGCTGTGTGGGACGCACGGGGTCGCTCCGCACCGCGTGATCCTCGGACACCTGCATCGATTCCCTGACACGAGGATCCACCGGCAGGCCGCCGAGGCCGGCGCGTTCCTGGCGTTCGACGGCCCATCGCGGGTGCACCACGGCACCGACTGGCGCCTGCTGGACAGCCTTTCCGCCCTCGCGGACGCCGGCCACGCCCAGCAGATCCTCCTCGGCGCCGACACGGTGACCCCGTCGGCACGGTCCGACGCCGACGGTCCGGGCATGCCGTTCCTGCTCAGCGGCCTGCGCCCGCGGATCGAGCGGGAACTCGGCCGCGACCTCGCGTCCGCGATCTTCGCCGGGAACCCGGCCCGCGCCTTCGCGGTGCGATGGCGGCGGCCATGACCTGACATCTTCCGAGCGCGGGCGGCTTGCCGGACCGGAGGTCCCGGATCCGCCCGGCGACGGCCGGGGATCGGTGAAACCGTGCTCCGGGGGCGGGGACCGGCAGGCCGCTGCGGGCCATTACGGCGAAATCCGCTGGCCGGTCCGCGCGCCGACCGCCAGCCGTTCGGTGAGCGCTCGCGCCCACAGCGGTGCCGGGCCGCCCGTTCCCCGACGCGGCCGACGGGCCGCGCGAGAACGGGTCACCCCCTCATCGTGACTCGCGCACGTCGGGATGGGAAGACCTCGGGACGCCATGACGCCCGCACCGTCCGGCCGCACACGGCCACCGTGGGCGTCCGGCGGGGACCTGTCCCCGGGTGCGCCCGGATCGGCGAGGCGTCGGTCGCCTGTCAGTTGGAACTGCCCTCCAGGAGGACGCGGGCCACGAGCGCGGGGTCGTCGCCCATCGGGACGTGCCCGCAGCCCCGGAGCCAGACGAACCGAGCGTGCGGCAGCGCCTGCTGGGCGCGTACGGCCTGGCTCGACCGCAGGAGGCGGTCCCGGGTGCCCCACGCGATGGTCACCGGGACGTCCTCCACCTTGCCGCGGAACGTGGTCTCGCGGCCGGCCCGCAGGGTCGGTTCGAAGCCCACCGCGCCGCGCAGCGCGGCCGCGTCCGCCAGCAGGGTGTCGATGCCGATGAGATCCGGTCGCCCATAGATCATGCCGAACATGAGGCCGCGCATCCGTGGTGAGTTCGCCAGCCGGCGCATGGTCGGGGCGGGCAGTCCGGCGCCGAGCCGCGACGCGCGCAGCACGAGCGCGGCGTAGCGCAGTTCGAGCGGCGTGTAGAACCCGGCGGGGGAGAGTGCGGTCACCGAGCGGGCGAGCCCCCGGTCGGCGGCCTCGAGCGCGAACAGCCCGCCGAGGGAGTTGCCGGCGACGTGCGGGCGGTCGATGCCGAGCCGGTCGATGAACTCCCGCAGCAGGCCCACCACCGTGTTGAGGCCGTACGGGGTGCCGGCGGGCAGCGGCGGGGAGGCGCCGAATCCGGGCAGGTCCACCGCGATGACGTCGCGTTCCTTGGCGAGCAGGTCGATGACCGGCTCCCACGCCTGCCAACGGTGGCCGATGCCGTGCATGAGCAGCAGGGGCGGGCCGTCGCCCCGCCGTTCGAAGACGATGTCCACCCGCCGAGAGTAGACCTGAAGTTACCGCTTGGTCACTATGACGGCGCTCACTTGCGCCGACCGGTCGGAGGCGTTCAGCCGGACTCGGGGGTCCAGGCGGCGACGAGGTCGATCAGGCCGGGGAAGCGGGCCTCGAGGTCGTCGACGCGGACGTGGCTGCGGCGCTCCAGGCCGTACTGGCGCTGACGGATGACGCCCGCCTCGCGCAGTGCCTTGAAGTGATGGGTGAGGGAGGACTTCGGGCGGTCCAGGCCGAGCCAGCCGCATGGGTGATCGAACTCCTCACGCTCGAGGAGGAGCTTGCGCACGATGCGCAGCCGCAACGGGTCGCTCAATGCGCCCAGCACCGTCTCCAGCCGCAACCGATCGACGGCGGGCTCGGGCAGTGGGGAGGGTGCGCCGGGAGGCTCCGGCAGCACCCTGATGGTCGGCTTCGTCTGCGTCGCCGGCATCGGCGGTCCTTTCTCGTCGCGGGTTCGTCAGTACGACTTGAATCGTACTGCCTGTGCTAAGTTCGGCTCCACTCGTACAAGTACGACTTAACTCGTACATTGGTCGAACGGGAGGATCCTCCATGCCGGACACTCGATCGGCGCGGGTCGGCGACCCGCCGCGGCCGGGGCGCGAATCGACGGAAGCCGCCGCCCCCACCTGGTGGCTGTGGGCGGCGGCATGGCCGGTGACGGCGGTCTTCGTCCTGTCGAACGCCGCCACGCCGCTGTACGTCCTGTGGCAGCGCGACATCGGCTTCTCCAAGGGCACGCTGACCGTGATCTTCGCCTGCTACATCGCCGGGCTGCTCGGGTCGCTCCTGGTCTCGGGCGTGCTGTCCGACCGCGTCGGACGCCGGCCGGTCCTGCTGCCCGCGCTGGTCCTGGCCATGGCCGCGTGCGTCATCTTCGCCACCGCCTCGACGGTCGCCGCGCTGGTCGTGGCCCGGCTGTTCACCGGCATCGCCGTCGGCGCGGTCGTCTCGGCCGGCATGGCCGCGGTGACGGACGTGGCCGGACCGCGGCGGAAGCGGCTCGCGGCCCTGCTCGCGTCCTGCGCGATGGTCTTCGGCGCGGGGCTCGGGCCGTTCCTCGCCGGAGTGCTGTCCGAGACTCTGCCGGCGCCGACCGTCACCGTCTTCCTCGTCGAGGCGGTGCTGCTGGCGACGGCGGTGCTCACGACACTGCGCATGCCGCTCGGCCGCCCGGAGACGCCCGCGACGGCGGCCCGTTCCTGGATCCGCGTGCCGCGGGTCCCGCGCGGGAGCGGCATCCGGCTCGTCCTCGGCGTGGCGGTGTTCGCCCCCGGCATCACCGCGACGTCCTTCGTCCTGTCACTCGGCCCGTCACTGCTCGCCGGACTGCCCGGCACCACCGACCGGGTGGTGGCCGGGGCCATGGCGTTCGTGATGTTCCTCGCCGCGACCGGCGTGCAGTTCGCGGTGCAGCGCCTGCGCAGGTCCGTGATCCTGCTGATCGGCGCGGTCGGCACGACCGCGGCGATGGCGGCCCTCGTCACCGCGGTGCACACCGCGTCGGTCCCGCTGCTCATCGTCGCGGCGGTGCTCGCGGGCACGGGCCAGGGGACGGGTCAGCTCGGTGGCCTGTCCCTGCTCAACGCGAGCATCCCGCCGCAGCGTCTGGCCGAGGCGAACGCGGCGCTCAACGTGGGCGGGTACGTGCCCGCGGGTGTGCTCCCGGTGGCATCCGGGTACCTCAGCGACGCCAGCGGGCTGACGACCGGCGCCACGGTCTTCGGCGCCGTACTCGCGACCCTGGCGATCGCCGGAGGTCTCGTCGTCCTCGGCGCCCGCAGCCGGATCCGGTGACGCATGCCGGCTACGACGACCGCGGCGAGTCCAAGCCGCCGGCGCAGGCCGCCCGGCGACTCATCCCCGCACGGGACGGCCCAGCAGATGACCGCCGCCCGCGACGAACTCGCCCGCCAGGGACTGTGGGTGGAGTTGTCGGCGGCCGCCGGTCTGGCCGCACGCCGCACCCACCCGGCGGCCGTCGACGGGCCGACCGTGTGCATCGCCACCTCCAGCGGATTCAAGGACATCACCACCGGCACCCACGCGCCCGAACCCGCCGCCGACTGGAACACCATCTCCGCCCGGATCCGAGCCCTTCATGCCTGAATGTGCCGGCCATCGGCGGTGACCACGACCGGCTAGGTCGTGGGTGCCTGCGAGCGCGCGTCCTTCCAGCGGTCCGGGCGTCCCGCGTACGGTGCGCCGGCCGGCGACAGGTTCGGCGGGCGCGGCGCGGGTAGGGCGGCTCCCGCGGTCGCTCCCGGCGGTTCAGGTTCAGGAGGACGCGCGCTCATTCTCCGGGCGCGTGACGTCAGCCGGCGAGGTTCGCGGCGGAGACGGAGATCGCCGCCTCGTCGGCCGGAGCGGTGCCCATCGCGCGAGCCAGACTGCGGTACGGCGCGGCCTCGTCGGCGCGGCCACGCCGCTCGAGAGTCCGGGCCAGCGCCTCGTGCGCCCAGCCGTTCGCGGGGTCCAGCTCGATCAGCCGCCGGAAGGTCTGCTCCGCGCGGCCCAGTTGCGCGCTGTGGAAGTAGGCCCGCCCGAGCAGCTCGACGGCCGCCCGGTTGTCCGGCTCGCTCTCGACGATCGGCGCGAGGATGCGCCCCGCCCCGGCGTAGTCCCGGGCCTCGAAGAACATCCGTCCGCGCTGGTACTCCTCGTAGGTCATCGGCGTCCTTCCATCGATGGCGTCCGCGTCGTCGGACGCCGCACGCCACAACGTCCGCGCCGGTCGCCGTCTTCCCGACCGCCCGCCGGAGCCCGCGCGCCGGTCTGTCATCATGCAGTGATGGTTGAAAAGGAAACTACTTGTGGCGGCGACGGGGCCGTGGGATGAGCAACACCGACACGACCCCGACCGTGCTGGGCTGCGGCGGCCTCGCGGAGGCCGGAGCGCCCCTGGAGGAGCCCCGAGCGCAGGTCCTCACCGCGCGGGACGTCCCGCTGGGCGGTCCCCGGGCGATGACGGTACGGCGCACGCTGCCCCAGCGGGCCCGTACGCTGATCGGCGCGTGGTGCTTCGCCGACCACTACGGTCCCGACGACGTCGCCGACAGCGGCGGCATGGACGTCGCGCCGCATCCCCACACCGGCCTGCAGACGGTGAGCTGGCTGTTCAGCGGAGAGATCGAGCACCGCGACAGCATGGGCAACCACACACTCGTGCGGCCCGGCGAGCTGAACCTCATGACCGGCGGCCACGGCATCAGCCATTCCGAGGTCTCCACCGCCCGCACCACCATCTTGCACGGCGTCCAGCTGTGGGTGGCGCTGCCCGAGGAGCACCGGAGCACCGGCCGCGACTTCCAGCACTACGTCCCACCCACGATCTCGTTGGACGGGGGTGAGGCCAGGGTGTTCCTCGGCTCGCTGGCCGGCGGCACCTCCCCGGTGCGGACCTTCACGCCGCTGCTCGGCGCCGAGCTCACGATCGCGCCCCACGCGACGGTCACCTTGACGGTGGACGCCCGCTTCGAGCACGGCGTGCTCGTCGACAGCGGGGACGTCCGCGCGGCCGGAACCCCGCTCCGGCCCGCCGAACTCGGCTACCTCGGCACCGGCGCCGGCACGCTGACGCTGGCGAACGAGGCGGACACCGCGGCCCGCATGCTCCTGCTCGGCGGCCCGCCGTTCAACGAGCAGATCGTCATGTGGTGGAACTTCATCGGCCGCAGCCATGAGGAGATCGCCGAGGCGCGGGAAGCGTGGCAGAACGGCTCCGACCGTTTCGGCGCCGTCGCGGGTTACGCCGGGAACCGCCTGCCCGCCCCGGCCCTGCCGAAAGCCACCATCAGACCTCGCGGCAATCCCCAAGCCCCTGCGGAAGGAAGCCGACAGCACTCAGCGCCGGACGCTGAATCCGGCTAGGGCTCGAGTTCGGCGGCGACGCCCTGGAAGTCGTCCATGGAGAGGGTCAGGGTGTTCTGGCCCTGGAAGACCTGGGTCTCGCCGACCTGGCCGAGGTGGTGGTTGCAGGCGCGGTCGAGGTACGCCTCGACGAGCCGGGCGTTGGTGAGCCGGCCACGGCCCCGCAGCGCCGCCAAATCACGCCGGGCCACCTGCCAGGCCTCCGGCGCCAGCTTCAGGCGGCGTTCACCGGCCAGGAGCGCCGCGAGGTGGACCCGCAGCTCCGGGTCGGACAGGTCGGGCAGTCGTACGGTGCGGAAGTCGGTGATCAGCTCCGGAATGGCGTCGGTGAGCTCCCGCAGCCGATCCGGCGCGCAGGTCGCCGCGAGAACGGTCTCGCTGACGCCCTCGACCCGCGCCCGGTACAGCGCCGAGGCGTAGGCCGACCCGCGGTCGTCGTCGAGGACGACCGTGTCGAGCCCTTCGATCAGGAGCGTGTGGCCGTTGTGCTCGGCGATGCGTTCGCGCAGCCGCCGTGGGTCGATCTCGGCCAGTTCGTCGGCCAGCAGCGTGTGCACCTCGCCGCTGCCCAGGCCCACCTCGGCCAGCGCGCGGGCGATCATGCGGGTGAGGCGGCGCTGGCCGCAGGACAGCTCGCCGACGAGCAGCACCGCCGGCGCGGACGCGCTGGACACCTCCTGCCCACGCAGGCTGAGCGCCCAGGTGCCGCGCCGGCGCAGCTCCGTCAGCAGCCGCTCGATGTCGTCGGGGCCCGGCAGGAACGTGATGCCGTACGCCTCCACCGGCCGCGGTCCGGCATCGGACCGGTGTCCCGCCGGCTCCGGGAAGGGCGGCGGAGTGCCCGCCCCGGTCGCCGGGGCCCCGAACGGTGGCGGGGCGCCCGCTCCGGCCGCCGGATCGGGCCACGGTGGCGGAGTGCCCGTTCCGGCCGCCGGGCCTGGGAACGGCGGTGGGGCGCCGGCGCCGGCCGGTGGCTCACCGGAGGCGACCGAGGTGGGCGGTGGGCCGGCGTCCGGCGTGGGCGCGGCGGGGCCGGGCCACGCGGTGGTGCCCGCCGGGAAGCCGGGGCTGGATGTGGGCGCGGCGGGGCCGTCGTCGGCGGAGCCTCCCGGGTCGGACGCCGGTCCGGAACCGGGGTCGGAGGAGGGAGCGGAGGGCAGCGGCTCGGAGGCCGGCCAGGCCGTGGTCGCCGGCTGGGGAGGGGGAGGAGTGTCGGCCTTGCGCTGCTCGGCGAGGTGCGCGCGGGCGGCCTCGATGATCTCCCACGGAGTGAGGCCCTCACCGGGACCCGGCTCGGGCCCGGCGTCGATCGTCTTCATCAGCGCCGCCGGGACGGTGAACCCGGGCCGTGGCGGCGCCATGTTCGCCAACCGGCACCAGGCCAGCGCGGTCGCGTACGAGGCGGCCAGCAGACTGCGCAGGATCTGTGGGTCCGCGCCGGCCACCGCGCTGGGCAGCGTGCCGTCGACCGGCCACAGCTCCCGGAGCGGGTGACCGGGCTGCCCGAGCGCCTGCAGGGTGCGGACGGCTTCGGGGTCCAGCCAGGGAAGCACCGCGGCCGCCACGCCGGGTACGCCCTCGAGGTCGGCGGCCAGCAGCGCGAACGCGACCCTCCGGGCCTCGGCCGGCCCGGCCGCGGCGGCGGGCAGCGCGGCCGCCATCGCGGCGAGGTCGTAGCAGGCGAGCCGGAAGTGGTCGCCCGCGGCAGTCTCCCGCAGCAGCGCCACCCGGAGTTCCGCAGGGCAGCGGCGCAGCCATTCCTGGACGATGGCCTGGTCGCCGTAGCGCATTCCGGCGTGGTCGCTCGGGACCATGCGCAGGGTCGTGCCGGCGATCGCGGCGAGCGCGTCGGCGCGTGGCCGGAAGGCGGGGTCACCGCGCAGGGCCTCGGCCGTCTCCCACAGGGCGCGGGCGATGTACGAGGCGCCCATCGGGTCGCCGGCCCGCAGGCGCTCGGTGTAGGCGCCGACGATCAGCGGGAGGGTGGGCGGCAGGAACCACCGTGGACCTGGCGCGGCAGGGGTCAGATGGCGGCCGTACAGGCCGAGGAGCGGATGGTCGTCCAGGGCGACCGGAGCGCCCGTGCACCACAGCATGGCGAAGAAGGACACCGCGACCGGGCTCGGCGTGCCCGGCAGGAAGAGGGGATCCTGCATCGGGAACTGGGCGGGGTTCGCACTCGCCGCCGCGGTCACGGTCTGCTGAAGCCGGCCGAGCACCACGGGGGCGGGCGGCGCGCCGAACAGGCCGTCTGCGGCCAGGGGGCCGGGGGTCAGGTCCGGCCCGGTCGTCAGGATGGAAGGAGGTACCGGCGGTCGGCCCGCGCCGGGCGGCGCGGGCATCACCGCCTGGCGCGCGGCGGGATCGAACGGGGGCGGGCACAGGTGCCAGTTGCCGTCCAGACCGCAGCGGTACCAGCGGCCCCATGCGCCGAAGAGCCACCATTCGCCGGCCCCGGCGAGCATCCGCGACGTGATCGCCTCGGCGCGCGCGTGCGGCGGCGCGCCCATCCACCATGGGGAGGAGGTGATGCCGCGCACGTCTGTCTCGATGGCCGCGAACGGATCGCTCGGGGGTGCGGCCGAGGCCTGCCAAGTCACGATGCGCATCGTAGTGGGTCGATTTGGACGACATTGCGGCGCGTAATGACCGTCCTGTAGCTTTGCTCCTTAATTGCGAGGGGGTGGGCATGTGAACGCCGCGCGGCTCAAGGCGTCCGGGCTGGTTTTCGGAATCGTGTCATCGGTCGCCTTCGGCACGTCGGGGCCGTTCGGAAAGGCGCTGATCAACGCGGGCTATTCGCCGTTGCAGGCGTCATGGACGCGAATCGCCGGCACCACCCTGGTCCTCGTGCCGATCGCCCTCCTGCTGCGCGGGCGTGCCGCCGGGCGCGCGGTGCGCGGGCGGTGGCCGCTCCTCCTGCTGTACGGCGTGATGGGCGTGGCGGGCTGTCAGTCGCTCTACTTCTTCGCCGCGTCCCGTCTGCCGGTCGGCGTGGCGATCCTTCTGGAGTTCACCGGTCCGGTGCTGGTCGTGGCGTGGATGCGGGTCGTGCAGAAACGGCGGGTGCCCCGGAGCGCGGCGATCGGCGTGATGATCGCGCTGGTCGGCCTCGCCTGCGTCGTCGAGGTCTGGTCCGGCCTCAGCCTGGACCCTCTCGGACTCCTCGCCGGGCTCGGCGCGGCCGCCTGCCAGGCCGCCTACTTCCTGATCATCGATCGGGTCGGGGAGGACGTGGACCCGCTGGTCATGACCGCCGCCGGGTCCACGGTCGGCGTGGTCGTGCTGGCCGTGGCCGCGCCGCCGTGGGGCATCCCGTGGCACCTGCTGACCACCGGCGTACGGTTCGGCGACCGGTCGGCCCCGGGGTGGTCGCTCGTCGTCTGGATCGTCCTGGTCAGCACGGTCACGGCGTACCTCACCGGCGTCGCCGCGGTGCACCGCCTGTCCGCTCCCGTGGCAGGTGCCGTCGCGTACATCGAGACGGTCTCGGCGGCCCTGTTCGCCTGGATCACGCTCGGCGAGCGGCTGGGCGCGGCGCAACTCGCCGGAGGGGCGATCGTGCTGGTCGGCGCGTTCGTCGCCCAGCGGTCGGTCGCGCCCGACGAACCCGCCCTGGAACCGGTGCCCCTCCTGGAGGGCGTCGGCGTCAGGAGTGCTGACGGGTGAAGGCCCGGGTGCCGATCGCCAGCGCGGCCGCCGCGAACGCCGCCGAGACGGCCAGCCCGACCGTCAGGGTGCCCGACGCGTGGCGGCCGGCGAACGCCGCGCGCAGCGCCTCCACGCCGTACCGGAACGGCGTCGCGCGGGACACGGCGTCGAGCCAGCCCGGCGCGGCCGACATCGGCAGGAGCGCTCCGGACAGCAGCAGCATCGGCATCACGACCGTGCTGGACAGCGGCGCGAACAGCTCCTGCCGCCGAAGCGTCAGCGCGAACGCGTAGGACAGCGCGGCCAGGCCGGCCGCCAGCGGGACGAGCAGCGCCAGGCCGATCAGCAGTCCCGCGACGGGCACGCGGAACCCGAACGCCGCACCGACCGCGATGACGAGCGCCGCCTGGCCGAGGAGGACGACGGTGTTGGTGAGCACCCGGCCCAGCAGTAGGGCCAGGCGGGAGGCGGGGGTGACGCGCAGCCGTTCGAGCACGCCGAACCTGGCGTCGAAGACGATGCCGAACCCCGCCAGGCCCGGGCTGAGCAGCGAGAGCTGGATCAGCACGCCCGGCACGAAGATCTGCCAGCTGTCGCGCCCGAGGTAGGTCCCCAGCAGCGGGCCGAACAGGACGAGGTTGAGGACGGGCTGCAGCACGCCGAAGATGAGTCCCACCCAGCCTCCCAGCGTGAGCCGGAGCTGGTGGCGGAAGATCAACCAGGTGTCACGCGGCATGGGCGGCCGCCTCTCGCGCGGTGCGGGCCAGGAAGACGTCGTCGAGGGTCGGCCGGGTGTGCTGGATCGACAGCGGCTCGACACCGGCGGCGTCCAGGGCACGGGTGAGCTCGATGAGGACGCGGTCGCCGGGTTCGACGGTCAGGCGCAGCGTGCGCCCGGTGACGCGGACTTCAAGCGGAAGAAGATCAAGCTTCCCAAAGGGAATTATCAATTGCGGACGGTACGGCCGAAGTTCCGCAAGGCGCTTGATCTGCTCAGTAGCAACGGCCTAACAGAAACGGCCTCCGCATCATGCGGAGGCCGTTTCTCTTGTGGGGGTGGTACTACTAACGCCAGGGCAAACCTCGCCGACGTAGACGGGAGCGGTACCTATCCGCGAATACCTTGCCCGCGAACGTCACACCCGCTGTCAGGATCGCACCGACCAGGACACTCCCCGGATCGATTGAATGCATACTTGGTCACCTCCCTTCTACCCCTTCGCTCTTGGTCTCTCATCGATAGATCAGTCGTTTTCTCCTGTAGACCGGATGCGCGCGGTCCCAGTTACGCCAGATGAGTTCTAGCGTCCAGGCGTGGACGGAGTTCTTAACCTTCGGTTCCAGCGCTTCGAGCGCCAGCCTATGTAGCGTGTCCTCCTCTTCGCTGTCGCTACGGAAGAACACCACTTGCGTCCTGCTCGCGTGTGAGAATTCAGCGGTGTATTCCTCAACGTTGGTTTCCGGGGGATCGGTATGAGCCAGGTGCGCTTTCGTGCTCCCTCCCTGGATTGCGTCGGGATCGTGAGAGTGCGCGGGCTCGGATTTGTGCTGGTGAGATATTGCGTGCCTATGCGGCACCGGAAAACCGGCTCGACGAAGGCTCTCCTCTATCCACTCGATACTTCCCTGACCGATGTTGCGGATTTCGCCGAGACGGTTTGCCTCTGCGAGTTTGAGCAAGTCGCCGACCGTTTCTGTAGGGTCGTCAGTGTGACGTTCTAGCGACGCGCGAATGCTCGTCGGCAGAACAAGACACTTGATCGGGCAATCAAGCTGCACCGGCGACGATTCCACTTTTCCTCACTCCCCTCGTCATGCTTAACGTATTCGTTAAAGGGGCCGTTGAGGCGCAGGCCCCTCAACCCGCACCCCAACGGCCCCGTGCCCCGGTCCACCGATCCGGGGCACCTGAGCCGCGTCGGCAACGCTCCCCGCGCCGACGCGACCCCGTCCTTAACCCACGCGACCATGCAGCAGACGGGAACGGTCACACGGGATTCGTAGGTGGACGCGCAAAGGCTGAAATGAAGCTTGCGAGAGTCCATCCCGTCTTGCGCGCCCACATGCCTTTTTGAGTCGCCTCAAGCTAGCGAAGTCTCGTTTTCCGGACCCCGCCGAGTCGTTCCCGCAGTTCTAAGGCGCTATCGGCCACGAGGAAACCGCCGCGACCGTAGACGGCGTACCAGCGCCCATTGCAGGGATTGTGTATGAAGCAGACGAGCGGGAAGAGTTGCCGCAGATTCGCGAGCGCAGCTTTAGTCGTCGCGTCATCCACAGCGATCACCTAACCGACCTAAGTACGTGTTTGACGTATAGGACGGCGAGCGCTATATGCGCGACATGCGATATGGGATGACCCCACGAGAAGAAGAACCACAGGTCGCCGTTCTCTTTTGCGTATGGAGTGCACGAAATTTCGTCGTCCATATGCGGTAGCTTCGGATTGCGAACATGCAGGGTTGGCGGCCTGGCACGATGCTTAATGATCTGAGTGGTGAACCCGCTTATCTTGAGTTCGCGTTCGAGGCTTTCGAGGCCGTCGAGGATCTTGCCCGGTGGTGTTTCCGCTTGGTGACGTTGTGTCATGCAAGCGACGGTAGACCGCTATATGGTACGCGTCACTGGCACTTGCAAGGGCGTCGTAGCGGAAGTGCCAACGAGCGTTACTCTGCCAGATCAGTAGGCGAGTTGGAGCGCGTCGGCAAGATCGCGCATCTCTCCCGTCAGAGTCCTGCGCCGGTCGATGATCTTCTTGAGGACGTCGCGCGCAAGCCGCTGGTTTACGATCCACTCGGGAGATTCCCGGCGTATGCCTTGCAGAGTGTCGAAAGCGTCGGCATAGCGCCGAAGTTGAACGTTCGCATTCGCGACATCCAACAGGTGCCGATTGCGGTTGTTTGAGGTTGGTCGCAACTCTCCTGCGTTGGGGATCGTGCTGGCCAGTGACAAAACACGGTCCGGTCGATCTTCGATCATGGCATTTTCGGCACGCTTCATTGCCACTGTGATGGGGCCGAAGGTGCGGAGGAAGTCGGCAGGTGGGGCGTACTCCCGGCCCATCCCAACGGCCGCTGCGCGGGCTAGCCTAATCGCGTCTTCTGCCTCGCCAGGTTGGTTGTTGCGTATGGCGGATGTTGAGATGCGGATAAGCAGCCATCCCCACGCGGAAAGCTCGTTCATCGTCGCGCGCGACATTCGCGGCTCGACGTCGTCTGCCCACCGGGTAGCTAGCTTCAAAGTCGGCTCTAGCTTGCCCTGACGTATTAGCAGCCAACAGAGCGTATTGACCGTTGCCGCAGCGTCGAGACGGTCCGCAGCGTCATCTAGTGAGCGCTCCAACGCCATCTCGGCGTGATCGAATTGGCGAGTCTGGGTAAGTAGCCATCCGGTAAGGTGTAGGAGACGTGTGCGCACGGCGCGGCCTTCGCCATTGAGTGCGTCAGCGTCCCGCAATAGATGCGGGAGAAGAGTACTTAGGTCCGAGTACCGATCTCCTGCGAAGAGAGGCATGGCAGCCTTAACGGCGTCGTCTACCCCGCGCACCGTGGGGGCGTCCTCTACATCTCCATCGTATTTGCCTGCCAGGGCGTCCCGTACGGGCTTCCACCGGTCTACGGTTTCTGGAGACGCATCGTCGGCATCGTCTCGTGCAATCAATTGAGTAGTAGGTACCCTCAGCGCAGACGCGAGTCTGCGCAGCGTTTCTAGGCGAGTGTCTGGCCTTTCCCCCTGTTCAAGCTTTCGGATGAGGGATAGAGAGACGCCCGAGAACTGCGCTAGTTCTCTCTGCGAGAGTCCTCGACGCTTCCGTACCGACTGGAGACGTTCGCCGAGATCCTGTGTGCTCACTGTCCGCTCCCTGGGGGTTGGGTCGCTCGCACCACTCATACTAGCTCTGACCTGGTCGCTTGCCGGGAGTGTTGCCGCAGGTCACGCGTGCCGGTGCCGGTTCGGTCACCGTGGCGAGAGTGTCACAATCCTGTGTCGGGCTTGCCCGCGCCGTGCGGCCCGAGGAATCCGACGATCTCCCCGGCCCGCACGGTCAGGTCGACGCCGCGGACGGCGTCGGCGCCGGCGAAGGACTTGGCGAGGCCGCGTGCCTCGATGACGTGATCCATGCGAGCAGACTAACCACAAATTTGGAGTTGCCCCAAATCTAGAGTGATTCAAGCATGAGTAGCATGAGCGGCATGGCGGAAGAGCTCGGGCTCCGGGAGCGCAAGAAGCGCGAGACACGGCAGCGCATCGCCGACGTCGCCATGGGGCTGTTCATGCTGCGCGGCTTCGACCGCACCACGGTCGCCGACGTGGCCGAGGCCGCCGACGTGTCCGTCAACACGGTCTTCAACTACTTCAAGACGAAAGAGGACCTGTTCTTCGACCGGCAGGACCTCGCCGTCCAGAGCCTCGGCGGGGTCGTCGCGTCCCGGCGGGCGGGGGAGTCGGTCGTCGAGGCGCTGCGCCGCGACTTCCACGACGCCCTCGACGAGGGGGATTGGCGCTACGGCACCGCGAGCGGCGTGGAGGACTTCTCCCGCATGGTGTTCGAGAGCCCGTCGCTGCGGGCGCGGATGCGTGAGATGTCCGACCAGCGCAGGGACCACCTCGCGCGGGTCCTGGCGGAGGAGACCGACGCCGACCCGGACGACCCCACCCCGCGGATCGTCGCCGCGCAGGTCGTCGCGCTCACCCAGGCCATCTCGCTGGAGTACCTCCGCCGCCGTCGCGCCGGCGAGAGCGACGCGGCGGTCCTCCCCGCCGTGCGGGCCGCCGTCGACCAGGGCTTCGACCTGCTGAAGTCCGGTATCGGGGACTATCCCCGCTAACTAGAGCGCGCTCGCGCGGGCGGCGGCCAGGGCGGCGCCGGCGGCCCGGTCGGCGACCGCGGCGTCGACCGGCTCCCGGCTGACGAACAGCCGGTAGTAGATCGGCGCGACCGTCGCCCGTACGACCTCGACCGGATCGGTCCCGTGTGGAAGCTCGCCCCGGGCGACGGCGCGCGTCACGATCGGGGCGGCCTGGTCGTGCCGGGAGGCGAAGAAGCGCCGCAGCGCCACCGCGGCGGCGGAGTTCTGCACGGCGGCGGCGATGAACGCGGTCGACACCGGTCCCTCGTCCGGATCGGTGAAGCCGGTCACCACCAGCCGCGCCAGCACGCGCAGGTCATCCTCGACCGAGCCGGTGTCGGGGACCGGCCAGGGCTCCTCGCTCGCCATCTCCAAGGCGTCGGCGATCAGGCCTTCGACGCCGCCCCAGCGCCGGTAGACGGTGGTCTTGTGCACTCCGGAGCGGGCGGCGATGCCCTCGACCGTCAGCGCGGTGTACCCCTTGTCGGCGAGCTCGCTCAGAGTCGCCGCCCGGACGGCGGCACGGACGCGGGCGCTGCGGCCGCCCGGCCGCCGCTCGGGGCCCTCGGCGATCGTCATCGGTAATCCCGTTGCGCTAAGGAACGCTGGTCTGCCATCATCCTAACGCAACCGGAGTTGCGATAAGCCGAGAGTAGGGGAGAGCAGTCGCCATGGACCTGGTCCCGAACACCGTGATGTCCCACCCACGCCGTGTATCGGAGGCCCGCTCTGTCCACTCAGCTCACTCTGCGAGGCGTCGCCAAGTCCTACGGTGACCACCCCGTCCTCGACGACGTCTCGTTCTCCGTACGACCCGGGGAGCGCGCCGGCCTCGTCGGCGAGAACGGCTCCGGCAAGTCGACGCTGCTGCGGCTGATCGCCCGCGTCGAGGCGCCAGACGACGGCGACGTCACCGTCATGGCCGACGGCGGCGTCGGCCATCTCGGTCAGACGAGAGACCTGCCACCCGGTGACACCGTCCAGCAGGCCATCGACGCGGCCCTCGCCGACCTGCGGGCGATGGAGCACCGGATGCGCGAACTGGAGACCGACCTCACCGAAGACCGGTTCGCCGAGTACGCCGCACTGCGCGCCGCGTACGAGGCCCGGGGCGGCTATGAGGCCGATGCCCGCCTTGACAAGGCGGTCCACGGACTCGGCCTGGCGCACCTCGGACGCGACCGCGCGCTCGACACGCTGTCGGGGGGAGAGGAAGCCCGGCTGGCGCTGGCCTGCGTCCTCGCGGCGGCGCCGGAGATCCTGCTGCTCGACGAGCCCACCAACCATCTCGACGAGCCGGCGCTGAGCTGGCTGGAGGACCGGCTCCGTACCCACCAGGGCACCGTCCTCGTGGTCTCCCACGACCGCCTCTTCCTCGACCGGGTCGCCACCGTGATCTACGAGGTCGAGGACGGGGCCGTGACCCGTTTCGGGGGCGGATACTCCGGGTTCCTCGCGGCGAAGGCGGCCGCCCGCGTCCGCTGGGAGCAGGCGTACGCGGCCTGGTGCGAGGAGGTCGAGCGCGTCGAGACCCACGCGGCGACCACCGCGCGCCGGGTCGCTCCGGGCCGGCCCATGAAGGACCGCAACAAACCCGCCTACGACCGGGACGCCGGGCGCGTGCAGAGCTCGGTCGCGAGCCGAGTGCGCCAGGCGCAGGAACGGCTCCGGCAACTGCGGGCGAACCCGGTGCCCCGGCCGCCCGAGCCGCTGCGTTTCGACGGGCTGTTCGGCGGGGGAGACGAGGAGGGCGCGCTCGCCGAACTGCACGAGGTGACCGTCGGCGACCGGCTGCGCGCGGTCTCCCTCACCGTGACCGCGCGCGACCACCTGCTGGTCCACGGCCCGAACGGCGCCGGGAAGACCACCCTGCTGCGGGTCCTCGCCGGCGAGACGCCCGACTCCGGGACCGTGCGCAGGCGCGGCCGCATCGGGTACCTCCCGCAGGAGGTCGGCTTCCCCGAGCCGCGCCGATCCGTGCTGTCGGTGTTCGCCGACGGCCGGCCCGGTCACCCGGAGGAGCATCGTGCGCGGCTGCTGTCGTACGGCCTGTTCCACCCCGACGCCCTGGACACCCCGGTCGGCGGCCTGTCGGTGGGCCAGCGACGGCGCCTGGCCCTGGCCCGGCTGCTGACGGCAGAGCACGACCTGCTCCTGCTCGACGAGCCGACCAACCATCTGTCGCTCGTCCTGGTCGAGGAGCTGGAGGAGGCGCTCGCCGACTACCGGGGCGCGCTGGTCGTCGTCTCGCACGACCGGACGCTGCGGAACCGCTTCCCGGGACTGCGGCTGGAGATGCGCGCCGGGCGGCTCGCCGATGGTCAGGAGGGAGACAAGGGGGAGTAGACCTTGTCTACGCCTCTGCTGTCGGCGATCGCCCGGCGCGGCTTCGACGACCTCGCGGGACGGTTCGCGGAGGCGGCCGACGAGGCGGCGTCGCCACGAGCGCAGTTGCGGGCGCTGGCCTGCGCGTACGTGCGGTTCGCCCAAGAGTGTCGCGGCATGTTCGAGCTGATGTTCCGGCACGACCTGCTGCGCGGACCGGCACGTGCGGCGGGCGAATCGCGGCTGCGCGATGCCGGTCGCGCTGGACGGCACGGTGCTGATCGTGGCCCAGCCCAGCCTGCGGCGCGACCTCGGCGCGAGCGTGGCGCGGACGCAGTGGGCCAATACCGGTTACCTGCTCGCGGTGGCCGCGCTGCTGGTCATCGCCGGGCGCCTCGGCGACCGGTACGGCCATCGGCGGCGGCTGCTGTACGGCCTGTGCGGCCTGTGCGGCTTCGTGCGCCGGGAACCGTAGAACTCCAAGATCACGGCGAGGCGTGGTCGGCACTCATGCCAGAGTGATCGAGCGTTCCGGACTCGGCCTCGGGGACGTCCCGGCGTGCCGAGGCCACCGTGCGCAGCTCTTCGTCGGTCCAGGTCAGCGTGCCCGACCGTAGCCCGTCGACGACCTCGGTCACCCAGCGCAGCTCGGCGGCCGCGACGGCGTGCAGGTACTCGGTCTCGAGCATCGAGACGCGGGGGAGCGGGTCGGGGCCCGACTCGGTCGTGGCGTCGAGCGTCGCCCGCAGCCGGGCCAGCCGGCCGGACAGGAGCGCCTTCCGCTCCTCGAGGAACCGCAGCGTCTCCTCCGGGGTGAGGAGGGGAAGGAAGGACAGCGCCGCGGGCAGCTCGGGGAACTCGTTGCGCGGCGTGGAGAGCATCTCGCCCATCCACTGCCGAAGGACGGCGCGTCCCCGGTCGGTGAGCTCGTAGATCGTGCGTTCGGGATACTGCTGATCGCGCTCGGTCTGGCGGGCGGCGACCAGACCGGCCTCGTGCAGTCGATTGATCGTCTTGTACAGGCCGGCCCGCTGCCCGATGTTGACCACCTCGTCCTTGCCCCACCGCTTGAGCAGGGCCTGGATGCCGTACGGGTGGAGGGGACGGTACGCGAGAACGCCGAGCACGGCGAGCGCCAACGGGGATCGGCGTGGAGATGACGACATAGTCGCGAGTTAACTAGTTCCTGTGGGAGTGGTCAAGCGCCGGGCGGTACACGCGGTTCCGGAGGGGTGATGGCGTTCACGCTGACGGGAACTTACTTTGTAAAGGCGATCGCTTTCTTCATTTTTTCAAATCCCTCGGCCCACGCTTCAGCCATGAAAATAAGATCGCGGCGGAGGTGCACGATGGACGGTCTCGACGTATCCGCTTATCTCCGGAGGCTGGGTCTCTCCGACCCCGGCCCTCCGAGCGTCGCGGCCCTGCGCGCCCTGCACGCCGCTCAGGTCGAGCGCATCGCCTATGAGGCGCTCGACATCCAGCTCGGCCGGCTGACCTCGATCGATCCGTACGACTCCGCCGCACGGATCACGGCGGGCCGTGGCGGCTACTGCTATCACCTGAACGGCGCGTTCGCGCTTGTGCTGGGCGCCCTGGGCTATGAGGTGACCTGGCACCGGGCGGGCGTGCAGGGCCTGCGGGCCGCGGAGCCGCCGGGTCCCGCGCCGGCCAACCATCTGGCATTGACCGTACGCGGGTTGCCGGCGGAGGACTGCCCGTCGGGAGTGTGGCTCGTCGACGCCGGCCTGGGCGATGGACTGCACGAGCCGCTGCCCCTGAGCGAGGGCGAGTACGTCCAGGGGCCGTTCCGGTTCCGCCTGCGGCGTTCAGCGGCCGCGCCCGGTGGGTGGCGGCTCGATCACGACCCTCGCGGCGCTTTCACCGGCATGGACTTCGGCATGCGGCCCGCGGTGGTGGGGGAGTTCCTCGACCGTCATCGGCACCTGTCCACGTCGCCCGATTCCGGATACGTACGGACCTGCACGGTGATGCGCCGGGACGCCGGCGGCGCCGACGTGCTCACCGGGTGCGTGCTACGACGCGTCGATGCCGGCGCGGATCGGCGGGAGGTCCTGGAGACCAGGACCGAGTGGTACGGCGTTCTCGCCGACCTGTTCGGACTGACGCTCACCGACCTCGACGACGCCGACCGGGAAACCCTGTGGGCGCGCGTCCGAGGTGCCCACGAGGCATGGTCCGCCGCCCGCGAGGCGTCCGGGGTATCGGAGGGCGAGGACTCGGGTCCTTGACGGGAGACCGATGCGGTCAACGGTCGA
This sequence comes from Actinoallomurus sp. NPDC052274, assembly GCF_040679475.1. Taxonomy (NCBI): domain Bacteria; kingdom Bacillati; phylum Actinomycetota; class Actinomycetes; order Streptosporangiales; family Thermomonosporaceae; genus Actinoallomurus; species Actinoallomurus sp. NPDC052274. The sequence goes on along the minus strand of NZ_JBFAUT010000037.1, from coordinate 28,973 downwards.
AATCTGACCTGAACGGTTCTTAACGTGATCCCCTGGCGGGCCGGACGGCTCGCCTTCCGGCAACGACGGACCTTGGGGGACAGGTATGGAGATCGCCCCGTTCAGCGTCGACATCCCGCAGACGGACCTCGACGACCTGCGCGACCGGTTGACCCGGACTCGCTGGCCCGACGAACTCCCCGGGGTGGGATGGGACTACGGCGTCGCCCGGTCCCACCTACGGGACCTGGTGGCGTACTGGATCGACGGATACGACTGGCGGTTCCACGAGGCCCGGCTGAACGGGGTGCCGCAGTTCACCACGACCATCGACGGGCAGACCGTGCACTTCCTGCACGCCCGCTCACCCGAGCCGGACGCCCTCCCGTTGATCATCACGCACGGCTGGCCGAGCACGGTCTGCGACTTCCTGGACATCATCGGACCGCTCACCGATCCGCGCTCACACGGCGCGGACCCCGCCGACGCCTTTCACGTCGTGGCGCCCTCCGTGCCCGGATTCGCCTTCTCCGGGCCGACCCGGGAGAAGGGCTGGGGGAGCAACCGCGTCGCGCGGGCCTGGGCCGAGCTGATGCGACGTCTCGGCTACGCCCGCTACGGCGCCCAGGGCGGCGACTTCGGATCGATCGTCTCGCCCGAACTCGGCCGCGTCGCCCCGGACGCCGTCATCGGTGTCCACGTCAACGCGCTGGTCAACGCCTCGGCGCCCGCCGGGCCCGACGAACTGGACCTGCTCTCGGACGCCGAGCGGGAGCAGGCGCGGGCCAACCAGGCATGGTGGCAGGCCCACTCGGGCTACGCCACGCAGATGGCGACGCGTCCGCAGACCGTGGCGTACGCGCTCAATGACTCACCGGCGGGGCAACTGGCCTGGAACCTCGAATGGTTCGTCGACCACGATCCGACGCGGACGCGGCAGCCGCTCGCCGACCGGGACGCCGTGCTGACCGACGTGACCGCGCTGTGGCTCACCTCGACCGCCGGCTCCGCCGCGCGGATGTACCGCGAGCTGACGGCGGACGGCTGGGGCCGCCCCGCTCCCTCGGGGGTGCCGACCGGAGTCGCCAAGTTCCTCGGCGACCGCGCGATCCGCCGACTGGCCGAGCTGTCGAACACCGTCACGCACTGGTCGGAGTTCGATACCGGCGGCCACTTCGCGTCCCTGCAGGCTCCCGACCTGCTCGTCGCCGACATCCGCGCCTTCTTCCGCGTCCTGCGCTGATCACGGCCGCCTGATGCCCTCATCGTATCTAGTTGACGTGAAACTAGTATCCATGCGACTATCCCGTCGTCCTGAGATGAGGGAGTGGGCATGAGCAAGGTGAGTACCGCATTGGTCATCGGAGGCGGCATCGCCGGGCCGGTCATGGGGCTGGCCCTGGCGAAGGCCGGGATTCGGGGGACCGTCTATGAGACGCATCCGATGGTCGCCGACGGCGCGGGTGCGATGTTGAGCCTGGCGCCGAACGGTCTGGACGCGCTGCGCGTCATCGACGCGGACACCGCCGTGACCGCCGTCGGGCACGCGGTCCCAGGGGTGGTGATGGCCGACGGCGGCGGGACCCGGCTCGCCGAGTTCGGTGGCTTCCCCGGTCTCCCGGCGACGCTGGCGATGGCCCGCGCCGACCTGTTCCGCGCGCTGGCCGACCGGGCGGTCGCCGGGGGTGTGCCGATCGAGTACGGCAAGCGGCTCGTCTCGGTTCAGGAGTCCCCTGAGGGCGTCACCGCCGTCTTCTCCGACGGCACGACGGCCGGCGCTGACATCCTGATCGGCGCGGACGGCATCCACTCGACCGTCCGTACCCTCATCGACCCGGCGGCGCCCGGCCCGGAGTACGGCGGGGTGCTCAGTTTCGGCGGGTACGCGACCGGCGTCGACGTGCCCGCCGAGCCGGGCGTCATGTACTTCGCCTTCGGCCGGGTCTTCATCGGTTACTGGCGCCTGCCCGACGGGCGCATCTGCTGGTTCGCGGGCCTTCCGCACGCCACCCCGATGACCTCGGCCGAGGTCCGCCAGGTGCCCGCCGCGGATTGGCTGGCACGGCTACGGGAGCTGTACACGGGTCACGTGCCGGGTCAGGTCCTGCTGGAGCACACCCAGCCCGGCGACCTGATGGCGGTGGGGGCGATGGAGCGGATGCCGTCGCTGCCGCACTGGCACCGGGGCAGGATGGTGCTGGTCGGCGACTCGGCGCACGCTCCGTCCTCGAGTTCGGGGCAGGGGGCGTCCCTGGCCATCGAGAGCGCCGTGGAACTCGCCCGCTGCCTGCGCGACCTGCCCGATCCCGCAGCCGCGTTCAGCGTGTACGAGCGGCTGCGCCGCGACCGAGTCGAAATGATCGGCGGCGACGCGGCCGCGAAGAACAAGGCCAAGGCCGGACAGACGGGGGCGCGGCCCGCGCTGCCCGACCCCGAGCAGATGTTCGGCCCCGTCCACCGTCACCACATCGACTGGGACGAGCCCGCGACCGCCCCGAGCGCCCTCGCCACCGTCGAGAGCGGTCACACCTCGGGCAAAGTCGTCATCAAGGTGGCATGAGAGGTGTCCGGCCGACCGACGCCAAGAGCGGGCCGCACCCAGGACCGCGGGTCGGGTGACAGCCATGCCGCCCGGTTGGGCCTCGAAGCCTCGCCGAGCCGAGGGGAGAGGGCTGGCGCAGCCGCACGGGAGTCCACTGCGCTCGGGGTCGAAACGCCGGCGATGTCGTCCGCCGCGGCGTCTGGGGGAGGGGCGCTGCGGTACCGGACGTAGGGCTCACATCCATGGATGATCCTCTGATGGGTGACGGGTCATCCTGGTCTTAACCGGAGGCCGACACCCCCTTCGCGCCGCGAGACGCGCACGGAACCAGGGCGAGGCCGAGCGGCGCCGGTCCTCCGTGCACCGCAAACTTACTATGTAAAGGCCGTTGGTTAATAGAAAATCATAAAACCAACCTCTAAAAAACCGGATAACAATGCCTCAACGGGGCGCCTCGTCGGTGTGGATCGCGGGCTACCCTGGAGTTCCATTGGCGGCGGCCTCGGTCGTCGCGCGGCGGAGGGGCCCGCCGTATCCCAACCGCGGCATCAGATGCCGCCAACGGTCCCTGCTTGTGACGGCACACGCCCGCACCCTGTGCGAGCGTCACCACGAGTAGGGAGACCGGCGTATGACGGCGCGTGAGCACCGCGTGGACGAGCCCACTGATCCCGACACCGACCTGACCCTGCCCGCGCAACGCTGGGAGTCGGCCCGCGGGCAGGCTCCCGTAATCGCGGTCATCGCGGCCGGCGGCGCGGTCGGGACCACCGCCCGCTACGGCGCCGGGCTGATCTGGCCCACCGCCTCGGGCGGGTTCCCCTGGACGACACTGGTCATCAACGCGGCGGGATGCGCGATCATCGGTGTGTTCATGGTGTTGATCAGCGAGGTCTGGGCGACGCACCGGCTGTTGCGCTTCTTCATCGGCACCGGAGTCCTGGGCGGCTTCACCACCTTTTCCACCTATGCGATCGAGGCCACCCGTCTCCTCCAGGGCGGCCGAGCCCGTACGGGGCTGGTCTACCTGGTGCTGACCGTGCTGGTGGCGCTGGGCGCGGTCTGGGCGGCGGCGGTCACCACGCGCCGCTTGATCACAAGGAGGGGACTGCGACGCGGCGTCGGTCGTGCACAGCCGCGGGGTGACGAAGGATGAACTGGTTGCTGGTCATCGCCGGCGCCGTCATCGGCGCGCCGCTGCGGTATCTGACCGACCGGGCGATCCAGGCCCGTCATGACACCGTCTTCCCCTGGGGCACCTTCACCGTGAACGTCACCGGCTGCCTGATCCTGGGTCTGCTCACCGGTGCGGTCACCTACCACGCCGCTCCCGTCGGCGTGCAGTTGGTGCTCGGTACCGGCCTGTGCGGGGCCCTGACCACCTACTCCACCTTCTCCTACGAGACACTCCGGCTGGCCGAGACCGGTGCGAGGTTCTTCGCGGCCGTCAACGTCATCGCCAGTGTCGTCGCCGGATTGGGAGCCGCCCTGAGCGGAACCGCCGTCGTCCATGCCCTGTGGGCCCACTGATCGCGATCGGCGGCGGTGCTCAGGCGGAGCCTTCGCCGATCACTTCGCCGATACGGGCCGCGACGCCGGGCCAGCCGCCGCCCATGAAGCGGCGTGCCATGACCTGATAGGGGTCGTCGGGGTCGAAGCCGTCGTGGACGAGGAAGAGCCGGGTTCCGGTGCCTTCGGGCTGCAGGGTGAAGGTGACGGTGGACTCCAGCCGGCTGGGGTCTTCGGGTGCGGCGCACCAGCTGATGCGGAGCATCTTCTCGGCGGTGAAGTCCAGGACCGTGCCGTGGCCGGTGCCGCCGAAGCCGGCTTGAGGGATAGGGGTCCCTTGGAAGGTGAAGGCGTGGCCGATGACGAGCTTGAAGTCGTTCGGCATGAGCCAGCGGGCCATCAGGTCGGAGTCGGTCAGGGCTCGCCAGACGGCGGCGGGCGGGTGCGGTAGGAATTCGTCGACGCGGATGGTTCTTGGGTCGTTCGGGTCGTGGGCGGTCGGGTTCATGATTTCTCCTCATCCAGGACGTGGCGCAGGGCCTTCAGGCGGTCGCGCCAGAACCGCTCGTACGGGTGGAGCCAGTCCTGCAGCTCCATGAGCGGGCCGGCCTCGAGCCGGTAGTGGCGTTCGCGTCCGCTCTTGCGCTCGCTGACCAGCCCGGCGCCCCGGAGCACTTTGAGGTGTTCGGAGACGCTGGGCCGGCGCATGTCGAAGTGCGAGGCGAGGTCGTTGACCGTCCTGGGCCCGTCGAGGAGCAGCCGGAGCAACTCGCGGCGGGCGGGGTTCGCCAGGGCGGCGAAGACGTCGTTGGTCAGAGCAGTCACGACACGTAGGATATCTCCTACGCTTCATGGGTAGGAAGTCCCCTACCTTTCGATCGGGCGGGACGTCAGGGTGAGAGCCAGCTGACGGTGTCGACGCTGAGTCCGGCGGGGCCGGCCACCATGCGCAGGGCGTCCTCCAGGTCGGCGAGGCGGCCGGCGCCGAGGGTGGCCGCCCACCGGGCTCGCAGCCCGTCGAAGATCATCGCGGAACGGGTGAGCGCGTCGATGCCGCGCGGGGTCAGGCGCACGATCTTGCGCCGCGCGTCCGCCGGGTCGTTCACGCGCTCGGCGTAGCCGAGTTCCTCGAGCCGGTCGATGGTCTTGCCCACTGCCTGTTTGGAGACGCCGAGCCGGCGGCCGACGACGCTGGCCGAGGTTCCGTGGGGGCCGATCGCCTGCATCGCGAAGCCGTGCGCCGGGCGCATGTGCGGATGGCCCTGGCGGGCCAGCTCGGCGTGCAGCTCGTCGATGAGCGTCCGGAACCCCGCGAGTAGCAGAAAGGCCAGCTCGTAGCCCGGCCGGTCCTCAGGCGTTGCGGGCATGGTCAACCAGGTTTACTATTTCGACAACCACGTTGCCGATTTTAGGGGATGGAACCCTCATGACGTTCGTCGACCACACGATCGAGTCCGCGCCGCCGGCCGCCCGCCGTTCCATGGAGGCCGTCGCGAAGAACTTCGGATACCTGCCCGCGGCCGTCGGCCGGCTCGCCACCTCACCGCAGTTGCTGGACGGCTTCCTGCGAGCGAACGGCCTGTTCGAGAGCACCACCCTGGAGCCGCTCGCCCGGGAGGTGCTCATCATGACGATGGCCACCCGGAACGGCTGCCACCTCTGCGTCGCGTTGCACTCGGCCAAACTGACCTCGCTCGGCGCGGACCCCGGCCTGATCGCCGCGCTGCGGGAGAGCCGTCCGCTGGAGGAGGCGTCGCTGGAGGCGATGCGGCGGTTCACCCTGGCGGTGCTGGCCACCTCCGGCGCGGTCTCCGCCGAGGACCTGCGGGACTTCCTCGACCACGGCTACACGCGGCAGAATGCCCTGGAGGTGGTGCTCGGCATCGGCGCCTACACCATGTCGACCCTGGCCAACCGCATGACGGACGCGCCCTTGGACGATGCGCTACTGCCATTCGCCTGGACCGAGCACGCGCCCTGAGCCCGCGCGGGCGGTCGGATCGCCCGCGGGCGACCAAAGGGACGGGGCCCGGCGTAGCCGGGCCCCGCAGTTGTGGTCGTTGTAGGTGTTCTCGCCGCTGCCCCGGCCGTTGGGCGGCGGCGTTGGTTCAGATCAGCGCGGTGATGACCGCGGCGATCAGGATCCAGAACTTGTGGTAGCTCTGGTCCAGCGCGTAGGCGCCCGTCCCGAGGGACTCGTTGTCGTCGTAGGGCACTCCGTTCTTGTCCAGCTTGGGTTCACCGTCCTCGTTCACGCCCCGGCGAGGCGCGCCGAGGCGGAGGCGTTCGAGGTCGCCGAGGGGCACCGGATCGCCGCCCGGGCCGAGGACGACCTCGCCCGGCGGTGCCGCTAGCGCCGGGAACGTCGTATCCCGGGGTCCTCCTGCCGGGTTTCGGTCGTACGCGGTGCGAGCTAGACGCGCTTGAGTTTGGTCCAGCCCGTCCAGCCGCGCTTTTTCAGCAGCTCGATCAGTCGACGGGCCGGCGGCAGGGCGTCGAACGCCAGTGTGTCCATCAGTGCGACCAGCGGCGGCTCGATGTCGGTGTCGTCGACGTAGTCCTCGCCCTGCTCGTCGGCCATCCGCGTGATGTAGGCGGCAAGGTCGTCGGCCAGTTCGACCAGCCTCGGGTCGTCGGCGGTCCAGTCGAGCGCCTGGCCCAGGGTGAGGTAGAAGTCGATGAGCCGGGGGTCGGCGAGCTGTTCCCGTTTGCGTGCCGTCCATTCCGGGACTCGCTCGGGTGAGTGCGCGGCGAGCGGGATCCAGCCGTCGCGTTCGACTTCGATGATCCGCTCGTCGACTCCGAGCGCCCGGAGGTGGTCGAGGAACTCGACCACCTCCGGGGGCAGTACCAGGTTGTCGCCGGCGGCGAGCCGGGCGATCCGCTCCCGGCTGCGCTGCCGTTGCCGGATCTCCGCCCGCAGCCGCTCGTCGATGTCCGCGACCGCCGCGGTGAACTCCTCCTGGTCGGCCTGCAGCAGCTCCCGTACCCGCGCCAGTGGGACTCCGGCATCGGCGAGGGTCCGGATCTTGATCAGCTCGACCACGGCGCCGGCGTCGTACCTTCGGTAGCCGGAGTGGTCCCGCTCCGGTTCCGGCAGCAGCCCCTTGGCGTGATAGTGCCGCACCGCGCGCACCGTCACTCCGGCGTACGACGCCAGCTCGCCGATGGTCAGCATCGCACCAGTCTCCTATGGGGCGTTCAAGGAGTGGCCGGGCCGGCCGGCCGTTGTGCGCTCCGGATGATCTGGGCGATCTCCGGGGCATGGGTGAAGATCAGTCCGTGATCGGCGTGGAGCCAGGAGGTGGAGATCCGCGGTTGGTCGCGGACGAGCCGCTCGACGCCGGCACGCCAGTTCCGGTTGTAGCGCGCCGCGCGCGCGTCGCCGTCGTCGCCGGCCATCGAGGTCGACATGATCATGCTGATGGGTCGGTCGATCTTCCGGTACCGGTCGAGGATCCCGGACCGCACCGCGTCGATCTCGACATTCAGGTCGAGGATCTCCTGGGCGGTGAGCAGAACCTGGCGCGCGGTGCCCCGCCGGGCCTGCTGCCGCGTCGCCAGGTCCTCCCACATCGCGCGGAACTCCGGCAGGTCGGCTTCGGTGATGAAGGGTTCGGGTACGGGGTTCGCCCCGTCGATGAGGACGAGCCCGGCGACGGTGCCGGGATGTTCGGAGGCATGGTGCACGGCCAGGTCCGCGCCCAGCGAGTAGCCCACGAGCACGGGCGCCGCGGGCAGGCCGAGGCGTTCCGGCTCCGCCAGTACGGCGGTGAGATCGCTGAGGAACGCCTCGAAGGAGTACCGGTCGGCGGCCGAGGTGAGGCCATGGCCTCTGAGGTCGAAGGTCACGACGTCGTGGTCACGTCGCAGCAGTTCGGTCAGTTCGCGCAGGTCGGCCTGTGTCGAGTTCAGCTCGGGGCACAGGACCAGGGGTCGTCCCCGGCCGCCGCGGGACACCGGGATCGTGACGCCGTCGTTGTGGATCGTGAAGTGCCGCATCGTCTGGTCGCCTCTCCAAGCCCGTTCGCCGTGGTCGCCGTACGAGGCGACCTGTGTCGCACCGGTATTCGTGGTCACGTCGCCATGCTGAGAGGTTGACCCTGCGGCAGGGTCAACCTGCCCTCGGGTCCCTCGGTGGCGGCGGGCAGGCGGTTGAGGAAGGCGGTCGCGGCGGTCATGAGGATGATGGCGGCGAACTGCCGCTCGTCGAAGCGGTCCGCGGCCTCGTCCCAGATCTCGTCCGGCGCCGCCCGGCCTGGCCGGTCGGGGACCTGGACGACGGCTTCGGTGAGCGCCGGCGCGGCGCGTTCGGAGCCGGTGTAGAAGGGCGCGCCGTGCCAGGCGCCGACGTGCTGCCGCCGCTCGTCGGTCTGGCCGGCCTTTCCGGCGCTGCAGGTCCCCGTGGGCGCGTGGGCGCCGCTGCCGTTTCGCTGGCTCGTGCGCAGATGAACCAGGTCCAGGATCCGGTGCGAGGCGCCGCTGGTCTCTGCGCCAGAGCCGGAGCGGCCGAGGTTCAAGGCGGGCCCGGACCAGCGGTCCGGTGCTGCGCCACCGGATCGGCTGGAACGCCCGCGTGGAGCCCGCGAACGTGGACCGCGACCGGCTCGACGGACCCCCGCCCGGCCACCGGGCGGGGGGCTAGAGCGCGGCGACGGCCTCTTCGACCGTGGGGTAGGAGGCGAAGACGTCGTGGAGACCGACGATGCCGAAGACGCGGTCCAGGTCGGGGTTGAGGCCGGCCAGCGCGAGCGGGGTGTCGCTGGCGCGGGCGCGGTGGTAGGCGGTGACCAGCACGGTGATGCCGGTGGAGTCGCAGTAGGCCAGGTCGGTCAGATCGATGATGACGCCGTCGGCGGTGAAGGTCGTCTCCTCAAGGGCCTTCCGCAGGTGCGCGGCGGTGTAGTAGTCGAGTTCGCCGGCCACGGTGATCAGGGTCGGGCCGGCGGGGTGGGGGTGGCTGGTGGCGGTCAGGACGCGGTCGGTCACCGGTGCTCCTGTGCGGGGACGGTGGTGGGACGGGTGGGTGCGGACGGGGCCGGCAGGGTGGTGTCGGCGGTGACGCCCCTACCCAGATCCTCGGGAAGCTTGCGTACTGCCGTGAGGACATCGTCGGCGTCCTGCGGCCAGCGCGGTGACGCGGTCGAACACCTCGTCGGGCGGGGTGTCCAGGGCCCGGCGGCAGCCGTTCATCGGGGGCATGGACACCACGCTGGTGGCGTCTGCGGCGTCCACGGACGTTTCTCTCCTACCTGTGTGCGCCCTTCCCGGGCAGAAGATACGGATGTAACGCCGCGGGGTCGGTTGGCCTATCCTACGAAAGCCGCCGGTGCGTCCCCCACTTCAGGCCCCGGCGGGGGCGGTCGGGCCCATCGGCACGGGGCTGTGGCGAGGGAGAAGGCGATGAGCGGTGCTGGGCCCACCGGGCCGGTGGACGACGCCGAGCGCGGTCTTTCGGCGGCGACCGGGGCCAGGGTGTTCTTCGTCGACGGTGAGGTCGGCCGGGACCTCGCCGTCGTGGACTGGGCGGCGACGCGGCTCGGGCCGCCCGACCACTGGCCGCAGAGCCTGCAGACCGCCGTCAGCATCCTGCTGTCGTCCCGTTTTTCGATGTGGATGGCGTGGGGACCGAATCTGACGTTCTTCTGCAACGCCGCCTATCGGCGGGACACGCTGGGCCGCAAATACCCGTGGGCGCTGGGCCGGCCCGCCAGTGAGGTGTGGGCGGAGATCTGGGACGACATCGGCCCGCGGATCGACACGGTGCTCAGCACGGGCGAGGCGACCTGGGACGAGGCGCTGCTGCTGTTCCTGGAGCGCTCGGGATACCCGGAGGAGACCTACCACACGTTCTCCTACAGCCCGCTGCGGGACGATTCGGGCGCGGTCGTCGGCATGCTGTGCGTGGTCAGTGAGGAGACCGAGCGGGTCATCGGCGAGCGCCGGATGGCGACGCTGCGGGATCTGGGGTCGGATCCCAGTGTGGTCCGCACCGAGCAGGAGATGCTGGCCTTCGCGGGCCGCCAGCTCGGCGGCAACCTGCAGGACCTGCCGTTCACGCAGGTCTACCTGTTCGACGAGGATCACCACGCGCGGCTGGCGGCGACGACGGGGATCGAGGCGGGGCACCCGGCCGCCCCGGCGATGATCGCGGTCGATGACCCGGGCGGGGTGTGGCCCGCGGCGGAACTCGCGCGGGGAGAGTCCGCGCTGGTGACGCTCGACGGCGCCCCGTTCACCGGGCTGCCGGCCGGCGACTGGCCGGAGCCGCCCACGCACGCGCTGGTGGTGCCGCTGCTGCAGCAGGGCAGCGCGCCGTACGGCTTCCTGGTCGCCGCGTTGAACCGGTACCGCGCCCTGGATGCGGGCTACCGCGGGTTCATCGAGCTGGCCGCCGGGCATGTGGCGGCGGGGATCGCCAGCGCCCGCAGCTACCAGGCTCAGCAGCGGCGGGCGGAGGAACTGGCCGAGCTGGATCGCGCCAAGACCGCGTTCTTCTCCAACATCAGCCATGAGTTCCGCACCCCGCTCACGCTGATCATGGGCCCGGTGGACGAGCTTCGTACCAGGCTGGGCGACAGCGACCCGAGGGCTCGCGAGGAACTCGACGTCATCCGCCGCAACGGGCTGCGGCTGGGCAAGCTGGTCAACACGCTGCTGGACTTCTCCCGCATCGAGGCGGGCCGGATGCAGGCCCGCTACGAGCCGGTCGACCTGTCGGCGGTGACCGCCGAGCTGGCCAGTGTGTTCCGCTCCGCGATCGAGAAGGCCGGGCTGGCCTTCGAGGTGGACTGCGTCCCGCTTCCTGAAGCGGTGTACCTCGACCGCGGCATGTGGGAGAAGGTGATCTTCAATTTGCTGAGCAACGCGTTGAAGTTCACCTTCGACGGCTCGGTCTGTGTGACCGTCCGCGTGGAGCAGAACCACGCGGTCGTCACCGTGGCCGACACCGGGATCGGCGTCGCCGAGCAGGAGATACCGCGGCTGTTCGAGCGGTTTCACCGCATCGAGAAGGCCCGTTCGCGCTCGAACGAGGGCAGCGGCATCGGGCTCGCGCTGGTCAAGGAGCTGGTCGGCCTGCACGGCGGCACGATCAGCGCCGCCTCCACCGAGAACGAGGGCACCACGTTCACCGTGCGGCTGCCCTTCGGGCACGCTCACCTGCCACCCGAGGCCATCGCCGCGGGAGACGGCGCGGAGGGCGGCGCGGCCACGGTCCCGGCCACCGCCGAACCGTACCTCCAGGAGGCCCAGCGCTGGCTGCCCTCGGATCCGCAGCCCGTCGGCGACGCGGCAGGGTCCGCGCCGGAGGAGGTCACGCCCGGCACCGGTGAGGCCGCGACCCGCCCGGGCCGCGGTCGGCCCGGGCGGGTCCTCATCGCCGACGACAACGCCGACATGCGCGAATACCTCACCCGTCTGCTGCGCGGCGCCGGGCACGTGGTCAGCGCGGTCACCGACGGGCAGGCCGCGCTGGAGGCCGCGCGGGCCGACGCGCCCGATCTGGTCGTGAGCGACGTGATGATGCCGCGCCTGGACGGCCTGCAGATGGTGGCCGCGCTGCGCGAGGACACGCGGACGGCGAGCGTCCCGGTGCTGCTGCTGTCGGCCCGGGCCGGTCAGGAGGCCTCCATCGAGGGCCTGGAGGCGGGCGCCGACGACTACCTGGTCAAGCCGTTCTCCGCGGCCGAACTACTGGCTCGGGTGCAGGCGAACGTCGAGCTGGCCCGGCTGCGCAGCCACCATGTCCGCTGGCGTACGGCGCTGGTCGACTCCCTGCAGGAGGCGTTCTTCGTCTGCGACGAACAGGGCGCCGTCGTGGAGATCAACGCCGCGTTCGCCGACATCCTGGGTTTCGGCCCTGAGGGCCTGCCCTACACCCCCATCCACCCGTGGTGGCCCGACGCCGACCGCGACCCTGAGGCTCATCGGCTGGTGGCCGAGGCCTTCGCGGGCGTGCTGGACGAGGAACGCGGCGTCTTCACCGTGCCCGTCACCCATCGTGACGGGCACCGGTTGTGGATCAGTGCCGCGTTCAACCAGGTCCAGGACCTGGAGACCGGGAGCCGCGTGGTCGTGGGCACCTTCCGCGACGTCACCGCCGAGCACTACGCCATCCAGCGCGAGACCGCGGTGGCGGCGCTGAGCCTGTGCCTGTCCCAGGCGGCCAGCCTCGAAGAGGCCCTGACCGGTGCGCTGGAGGAGCTGAAGGCCCTGTGGCGCGCCGAACGCGCCCTGGCCACCGTCTTCGACGGTGGCGGCGCGCCGACCGTGACCGGCACGGAGGCGGGCCTCACCTGGGAGGCGCTGTCCGAACAGCACCGTACCGCGCTGACCGGCCTGCGTGAGGGTCCCTCGCTGGCCCCCGCCACCAGTGCCGACGGCACCGCCGCGGGCGTCGGCCTCGAACACCCGCACGGGCCGATGGTGCTCTGGCTCGACCTGGCCGGTCACCGGCCCTTCACCGACCAGGACCAGACCCTGCTGTCCCTGCTGGCGGGCCACCTCGCCCAGGGCCTGACCCGCGCCCACCAGATCGACCAGCAGCGTGAGACCGCCATCACCCTGCAGCGCGCCATCCTCGGCCCGGCCGACCTGCCGGAGGGTTTCGCCGTTCGCTACGAACCCGCCGCCCGCCCCCTGGAGGTCGGCGGTGACTGGTATGACACGGTTCCGCTGCCCGACGGCCGCATCGGCATCGTCGTCGGCGACTGCGTCGGCCGGGGCCTGCAGGCGGCGACCGTGATGGGGCAGTTGCGCAGCGCCTGCCGGGCCCTGCTCCTGCAGGACCCGCGGCCCGACCAGGTCCTGGTCGCGCTGGATCATTTCGCCGCCGGTATCCCCGGTGCGATGTGCACCACCGTCTTCTGCGGGATCCTCGACCCGCAGACCGGCCACCTGACCTACTCCAGCGCCGGCCACCCGCCCGGCATCCTCGTCCAGCCGGACGGCGCCCGGCACCTGCTCGAGGGCGGGCGATCCGCCCCGCTCGCCGTCCGCCCCGGAGCCCCGCGCCCGTACGCGGAGCACACCCTGTCCGCCCGCGCCACCCTGTTGCTGTACACCGATGGTCTGGTCGAACGCCGCCGCAGGCCGTTGACCGAGGGCATCGACCAGGCCGGCGAAACCGTCCAGGACGGCAGGGAGACCGGCATCGATGTGCTGGCCAGTCAGGTCATGACCCGGATGGCCCCTGCGGGCGGCTATGACGACGACGTCGCCCTGTTGTTGTACCGGCACCCCGCTCCGCTGGAGATGACCTTCCCCGCGGAGGCCACCCAGCTCGCCCCCGTCCGCAAAGCCCTGCGCAGTTGGCTCACCAAGTGCGACCTGCCGCCGCAGATGGTGCAGAACGTCCTCGTCGCCGCCGGTGAGGCGTGCGCCAACGCCATCGAGCACGGCCACCGCCACGCCCCGGGCGAGATCGTCCGGATGCGCGCCGAGGCCCTGGTCGATCGGATGCGTTTGACGATCATCGATACCGGACGCTGGAAGACTCCGCAGCCCGAGGCCAACGCGCACCGCGGCCGCGGGCTGACGTTGATGCGCGCCATGATGCAGCAGGTCACCGTCACTCCCGGCCCCGGCGGCACCACCGTCGACATGCAAACCAGGATCGCCCAATGACCACGCCTCTGACCCTGACGCCGGACCGCCGTCCGGACGGCACGCCCGTCCTGACCGCGGTCGGTGAGATCGACATGAGCAACAGCGCCGATCTCGCCGCCGCGGTCGCGGACGGCCTGGAGGGGGCCGCCGGTCCTCTCATCGTCGATCTCACCGACGTCGAGTACCTCGACAGCGCGGGACTGAGCATCCTGCTCACGCACGCGGACCGTATCGAGGTCGTCGCCACGCCGCTGCTCGCCCCAGTCCTGACCTTCTGCGGCCTTACCGACCTGACCACCATCCACGGCCTGGGCCCGGCCGACCCCGCCTCCTGACCGGGCCCGGTACGCCGCGGGCCCGGGCGATGTGAGTGGGGCCTTTCACCGGGCCTCGGTGTCCCGCCGGGGCGTCAGCGGAACCGGCGGAAGAAGCCGCGCAGGTCGTCGATGAGCAGGTCCGCGGCGTCGTGGGCGGCCCAGTGGCTGCCGCGGTCGTACTCGTTCCAGGACACGATGTTCTTGTGGTCGCGTTCGGCGAAGCGTCGCAGCGGCCGGAAGTCGTAGGCGAAGGAGGCCAGGCCGATGGGGAAGGTGGTCGGCTCGGTCGCCCGCTCGGCGTGGTGGTTCTCGTAGTAGAACCGCGCCGAGGACGCCGCGGTGTTGGTGAACCAGTAGATCGTCGCGTTCGTCAGGATGACGTCGGGGTCGGGAACCCCGGCCAGGAGCTGGCCGATCCACGCGAGCTGCCCGGCGGGGGAGTCGGCCAGGGCGTGCGCGAGGGTCTGCGGTTGCGCCTGCTGGGCCCGGTCGTGGATCGCGTGCTCGACGAAACCACCGAGGAACTCCAGGTAGCCCTGCTCCTCCGGGGTGAGCCCGGCCAGTTCGGCGGGGTCGCCGGAGGGGAAGGAGAAGATCTGGTTGACGTGCACGCCCAGGACGTGGTCCGCGTGCCGGCGGCCGAGCTCGGGGCTGACGATGGCGCCCGCGTCGTTGCCGTGCGCGCCGAACCGCTCGTAGCCGAGGCGCCGCATCAGCTCGGCCCACGCGTCGGCGACGCGGGCCGCGTCCCAGCCCCTCGTACGGGTGGGACCGGAGAAGCCGAACCCGGGCAGGGACGGGATCACCACGTCGAAGGCGTCGGCCGGGTCCCCACCGTATGCGGCCGGGTCGGTCAGCGGGCCGACCAGGTCCAGGTACTCGACGAACGTGTTCGGCCAGCCGTGGGTGAGGACGAGCGGCGTGGCACCCGGTTCGGCGGAGCGTACGTGCACGAAGTGGATCGTCTGGCCGTCGATCTCGGTGGTGAACTGCGGGTAGGAGTTGAGCCGGGCCTCGGCGGCCCGCCAGTCGAAGCCGTCCCGCCACCGCGCCACCAGGTCGCGGACGAAGGAGCCCGGCACGCCGTACTCCCAGCCGGGCTGGACCGGGCCGCGCCGGACGCCGTCCGTGACCTGCTCGGGCGGCAGTTCCTCGGCGAAGCGGGTACGGGCCAGCCGGCCGGCCAGGTCGTCGAGGTCTGCCTGGGGGACGTCGATGCGGAAGTCGCGGATCTCGCTCATGGGGACCACCCTGTCAGGCCATTAGGCGCGATTCGTTCCTAATGGTCGGGCATTCTTGGACGCATGCTGGAAACCTCCGCACGGCTGCTGCGCCTGCTCGCCCTCCTGCAGACACCCCGCGACTGGGCCGGCTCCGAACTGGCCGAACGCCTCGGCGTGAGCGGCCGTACGGTCCGCGCCGACGTCGAGCGGCTGCGCGCGCTGGGCTATCCCGTCCTGGCCACGCGCGGCTCGGCGGGCGGTTACCGGCTCGGCGCGGGCGCCTCGCTGCCGCCGCTGCTGCTGGAGGACGAGGAGGCCGTCGCGATCGCGGTCGGACTGCGCACCGCCGCCGGCGGCGTCATCGGGGACGCCGAGGCGTCGCTGCGCGCGCTCGCCAAGCTGGAACAGGTCATGCCGTCGCGGCTGCGGCACCGGGTCAACACCCTGCAGACCCACACCGTGCCGGTGCCGAGCGACCGGCCGGGGCCGGCGGTCGACCCCGAGGTCCTCACCACGCTCGCCGCCGCGTGCCGCGCGCATGAGCGGCTCCGGTTCGACTACACCACCCACACGGGCGAGGCCGTCCGCCGCGAGGTGGAGCCGTACCGGCTGGTCACCTGGGGACGCCGCTGGTACCTGCTCGCCTACGACCCGGACCGTGCCGGCTGGCGAACCTTCCGCGTGGACCGCCTCACCCCCCATGTCCCGACCGGACCCCGCTTCACGCCCCGCGACCTGCCCGACGGCGACGTGGCCGGCTATGTCTCGGGCCGGGTGTCGGCCGCCGCCTGGCGCCACCGGGCGCGTGTCACGGTGCACGCGCCCGCCGAGGTCGTCGCGGCCCGGATCAGCGCGGCCGTCGGCACGGTCGAGGCCGTCGACGCCGGCACGTGCGTTCTGCACACCGGCGCCGACACCGTCGAGACCCTGGCCGTCCATCTGGGCCTGCTGAACGCCGACTTCGAGGTCACCGACCCGCCCGAGCTGGTCGCCCACCTGCGTACCCTCGCCGCCCGCTACGGCCGGGCCACGCCCTGAGCCTCAGGCGTGACCCGGCGGTCGCCGGCCCGCTCGTCCCCGAAGACCGGTCGCGGCGCCGTACGGTCACGGGCCGGCCAGCCGCCACAGCGAGATGACCTCCGCGCTGCGAGCGGTGTGGAGGGGATCGGCGGTATCGGTCGCCCGTGGGTGGCGGGGCAGGGTGTCGGCCTTGTCCACGACGCGCAGGCCCGCCGCCTCGATCCGGGTCAGCAACTGCCGGCGGGTCCTGAGCCCGAGGCGTTCGGCGAGGTCGGACAGGACGAGCCAGCCTTCGCCGCCCGGTGTGAGGTGGGCGGCGAGCCCGTGCAGGAAGTCATGGAGCATGCCGCCGCCCGGGTCGTAGACCCCGTGCTCGAGCTGTGAGGTCGGCCGGGCCGGGATCCAGGGCGGGTTGCAGACGATGAGGTCGGCGCGGCCCTCCGGGAACAGGCGCGGACCCGCGACCTCGACGCGGGCGGCGAGACCGAGCCGGCCGACGTTGTCACGGGCGCAGGCCAGGGCCCGCGGGCTGATGTCGGTGGCCGTGACGCGTTCGAACCCCCGGCGGGCCAGCACGGCGGCGAGCACCCCGGTCCCCGTTCCGAGGTCGAACGCGGTGCGGCGCGCCGCCGGCGCGGGGAGCGGCGCCTCGGCGACCAGGTCGACGTACTCGCCCCGGACGGGGGAGAAGACGCCGTAGTGCGGGTGGATGCGAGCGCCCAGCGCAGGGACCCGGACTCCTTTGAGACGCCACTGGTGCGCCCCGAGCACGCCCAGGAGCTCGGTCAGCGAGATCGCCGTCGGCTCACGCGGCGGCCCGTACGCCTCGACGCACGCCTGACGCACGTCCGGGGCCCGGCGCAGGTTCAGGGCGTAGCCGTCCTCCAGCAGCACGAGCAGCCTGCCCAGCACCCGGGCGCGGTGACTTCGGGCCCTGCGGTGAAGATGGAAGGACTCGAGAGGATCGTTCCCCGGCCGGGGGGACTTCCTCTCGACGCGGCGGCGCATCGCCTGCAGCAGCTGACGCGCGTTGTGGTAGTCGCCCTGCCACAGCAGCGCGGTGCCCTCGCAGGCGAGGCGGTAGGCCGTGTCGGCCTTGATACGGTCGTCGGCGACGATGACCCGTCCGGGCGGTGGGGTCGCGCTCTCGGAGTGCCAGCGGGCGGATCGGGTGGTGCGGGCTTCGGTCCAGTGGATCGTGGACACCACGTACTCCTCGTGGTCGAACGTGCGGATGACACGAAGAGCACTTCGACGAGGAGCAGCGAAAACACGCCCGTACCGCGTACGGGCGTGCGCGGCAGTGCGGGAAGGGCCTACCGCTCCCGCGTCGAAGCGCGCGAGAGCACGTCGCCGAGAACCATGCCGAGTGTCATGATCAGCCCTTTCCGAACGTCGGCCTCAAGGGTCGCACACGCCGAGCCGACGGGGAACCCGACGCGCGGGCCGTCCCGTCACGCACCTCCTCAGGAGGGAAGTGGTCTTCGCCGAGTCGCGCCGACTGGCTCTTTCGGGCCGGACATGACCCTCCCTAAGGTGCCGGCCATGAGTAGGAGTGCGTGGTTCGACCGTCCCGTCCTGTCCGGGGAACACGTCCGCCTGGAGCCGCTCCGGCTCGAGCACGCGGAGGGGCTGTACGAGGCGGGCAAGGACCCCGAGGTCTGGCGGTGGCTCAACGTCCGTCAGCCGGCCGACCTCGCGGAGACGCGCCGCATGGTCGAGGACGACCTCCGCGCGATCGACGCCGGGCGGCTGCCCTGGGTGCAGATCGACGCCGCCACCGGCGAGGTGGCCGGCACGACCTCGTACTACGACATCGAGCCGGCGCACCGCGGCCTTTGCATCGGGCACACCTGGATCGGCGCCCGCTGGCAGCGGACCGCCCTGAACACCGAGGCCAAGCTCCTGCTGCTGGAGCGGGCGTTCGACGTGCTGGGCGCCATCCGGGTGGGCTGGCACACCCACCACCGCAACGAACGCTCCCAGCGCGCCATCGAACGCCTCGGCGCACACCGCGAAGGAGTCCTGCGCAGCCACCGCATCCGGCACGATGGCTCCGTCCGCGACACCGTCTGCTACTCGATGCTCGCCACCGAATGGCCCGCCGCCCGCGACCGCCTGTGCGCCCACCTGGCCGCCGCCTGAACTCCCGTTCGTCCGTCCGCCGCCTATCAGATCCTCGCCGTGGCCTACGGCCACTGGACCCTCACCCGCGCCGGCGCGAGATCAAGCATGGGGCCAGGGGGCGTCAGCAACCGTATCGCCGGCCTACCTGGCGTTGGAACTCGGTCCGGTCCACGTAGGGGAGCGTGTTCTCTCCGCTGCTCGTGTACCCGATCTGGATCGTGCCGCGTGGAATGTTCTCCAGGGCCGCCGTGGTGAAGGAGACGCTGGAGGTACTTGATGAGTTGGTCTGGGTCGCCCCGTATATGACGTAGGTTTCTTGAGGATTGAGGATCTGAAGAGGCGTGTGAGCCCTCCACCCCGGCGGAGGCCGATCCAGGGTCAACTCCGCGTATCTGCCCGCAGGCCGCTGCGACGAATGCCAGTCACCGAGCGTCAATTCCTCCTTCGGATCATCAGCACGCTTGTAAAGAATCAGGGCATCGGGCGCATGGCCCGGACACCATCCGAGCACAGCGGTGAGCTGCCCCGACGGAGAGAGCATCACACCGGTGAGTCCATGTACGGGAACGGTGCACGCGGTGAGGGTGACCGCGCCGGTCGTCAACGCGGCGCCGACGACAATGATTCGCACCAGCGATAACCAGTAACGCATGGGATGAAACTAACCTGGCGCCGTACGTATCGAAACCGATCTCCCGCCGGACTCGTGCCGAGCCGAGCACCTGGCCGCCCAGGTAGCGGCTCCACGCCGACTTGCCGCAGGAGGTCTTGCGCGCCAGGGCGGCCAGGCTCAGCCCGCTCCGGTCCTTGAGAGCACGCAACCGCACCGTCGGGTGCGGCACCTCGGGTTCGAGGGTGTCCGGCAGTGGCGACCATGCCCCAAGAAGGGTCCCTCCGTCCCGCACCGTCCCGCCGGGATATCCCGTCTCCGCAGCTCAGTGGCTGGGACGTCCCCGCGCGGCCCTGCCCGGTTCGCCACCGTATCGGGACGTGTGTCCGGCACCTGAGGATTCGATCGAGCGGCGGCCACCGGGGCCACCGCGGACGATCAATGAGGAGCGAAGGTGCGAATCACCAACGCGGCCAAGACCGGCCTCATCGGACTGGCCACCGCCGGGACGGCGCTCACCCTGGGCGCCACCATCCCCTCCGCCCAGGCCGCCACCCCCACCACCGCCCACACGGTGACCGCGGCCGCCAGCAGTAAGTGCATGTGGTTCAACGCGCCCAAGGTCCACGGCTACACGGCGAAGATCAAGCTCTGCTGGAACTGGGCGTACGACGGGCACGGCGCCTACAACGGTGTCATCCACGCGACCTACTACGACTCGTCCAGGACCAACGGCACGCTCTACGTCAAGGCCCGGATCTCGAACCGCTGGGTGGCCACCCTCGGCGCCGGCCACGAGGTCTCCTACGGCACCCACAAGTACCTGCCCTACAGCCACGGCAAGAACCTGGCGTTCCGCGCCTGCCTCTCCCACCACGGCTGTGGCCCCAACGGCCACTGACCCGGTGCCGCCCCTCGGACAACCGGGCGAATAGCACGGAGCAGCCGAACACGACGCGGCCCCCACCCTCGCTGGCGGCGAACCGAGCCGGGGTGGGGGCCGGCGGCGTACGCAACGCTCGGCGAAGGGCACCCAGGCTGGGGGAGATGTCCGAGAACGTCCGAGACGGAAGGCGCGTTTACCGAGCCTTCCGTTCGCCTCGCCCCGTCGATACGCTCGCGACCGTCACTTCGACGCACTCGCCTTCGTCTCCACCGCTGCGACTGCTCTTCCGCCAGACGCCGGCGACCTCGACACAGTTGCCCTCGTCGCCGCCGCTATAAGGGCTCTTGCGCCAGCTGGCGCCCATCAGCTCAGGAGTGCTCATAGTCCGGACGCTAGCCGTTCGATGAGTTTTCGAGAAGCGTCTTGATCCATCGACGCGTGCAGCAGGAGAGAGAAAATCTCTTCGTGCAGGGCGATCTCCTTCTCATCCTCGACGAACAGACTCTTGGTGAACTGCTCTACGACCGACACCGTGAGGCGTCCCGGCGGCCGCAATGACAGCAGGTGGAACGGCCCCGCCAGCCACAGATAGGCGGAGGTGGATTTCGGCAGCACGTGAAGAGCCACATGGTCCGCTTGTCCCGCCTCGTAAAGACGGCGCAGCTGGGCACGCATCAGGTCCGGTCCTCCGACTGGATGGTGGAGCACCGACTCGCTGATGACGGTTAAGTAGCGCGGTGGATCCGGGCGCGCCAGGACCTTTTGCCGCGCCATCCGGAAGGCTACGAGTGCGCCGGTGTTGCGTAGGGGCCGCGCCGGCCCCACTGCCATAAGCGCCCGGGAGTAGTCGGGGGTCTGCAGCAGGCCCGGTACTACGGACGGCTCGAAGTTACGGATCAGCTCCGCGTCCTCTTCAAGGCTGGCGAGGTCGAGAGCGGCGGCCGAGATTCGGCCCTGTCGTATTCGCTCCCAGTTTCTGCTGGGGTCGTGGGTGGCGAGGTGAAGAAGGGACTCGCGGAGAGGGCCTTCGGGGATCTCGTAGAAGTTCAGGAGGTCGGCGAGTTCCTGGGGGTCGATGGGGTGGAGGCCGTTCTCCAGGGTGCTGAGCCAGCTCTTGGAGCGGCCGTAGCGGCGGCAGGCGGTGTCGATGGTCAGCCCGCTGTCCTCGCGGGCCTTGCGGAGCGCCGAGCCGATGCGGCGCAGGCGTACGGACGGGATGTTCCGGGAGGGCATCCGCTCACGATGTCACGCACAGTGTTCATCTGTATACGGAAAGCCGCGAGGAGAATGTTCGCCCGGCGAAAGTTCCGCGCAGGTCAGCGAGTGTTGCGGCGTGCCGCGGTCGGTGGTGACCGTAAGTCTCCGACACGCGGAAGGGAGCCGTCGAGTGCAGGTGTCGAAGACGCGGTACGCGCTGCTGGTCCGGTTGGCGTGGGAGTTGCGGGGCGCGCCCGTGACCTCGCTGCTCGTCGTGCCCGGCCACGGCGAGGCGGTGCTGTGGGTGCTGGGGCGGGGCGGCCGCAAGGAGGCCGTGCTGGCGGTGCCGCGGCCGGACCGGTGGCGGATCCTCTGGCGTGGCACCGAGCTGGACGCGGCGTCGGTGCCGGAGGCGGCCCGGCGGATCGCGGCGGCGGTCGCGGCGTGACCGAGGTGGGGGAGGCGACCGGAGAACCGGTCGTGCTCGGGCAGATCACGCTGCCGGGGCTGCGGCGCTCCGTCGCGCACGCGCGTGCGTTCCTGCGGGACCTGCTGCCCTGCGGTCATCCGGTGCTGGACGACCTGGTCATGGTGGGGAGCGAGACGGTGTGCAACGCCGTGACGCACACCGCGTCGGGCCGCCCCGGAGGGCGGGTGACGGTCGTGCTCATCGCCGACCGCGGCGCGTACCGGCTGGAGGTCACCGACGACGGCGCCGGTGGCGCGCGGCCGCGCCTTCGGGACGAGGAGGGCGGGGAGAGCGGGCGCGGGATGCGGATCGTCGACGCGCTGGCCCGGCGCTGGGGTTACCGGGAGGACGGCGACCGTACGGTCGTGTGGGCCGAGTTCGCCGGCGGGTGAGCCGGTTGTCGGTGGGCGACATCGGGGGCTCGTGACGTTGGCGGCGGCGATCTGTGCGGCGGCGCGTCCCGTACTCAGACTTAGGCGCGATCCCGTTTCGGGCGACGGCGGTTCGTGAGGAGACGAGATGTCCGGCAGGAGACTCAAAACCCTGATGGTCTGCGCGGCGACGGCCGCGGTGCTATCTGTTCCGATGAGGCCGGCCGGTGCGGCCGGGCTGCGCGACGTGTTGTTGGTCGGCAACAGTCAGTCCGGCAGCGTCAGCTTCATCGACGGGCACACGTACCAGAATCTCGGGTCGTTCAACGTGATCGGGGACCTGCAGCAGCGGCTGAACGAGATGGACCCGATCCAGCGGGCCGGGTACGAGACGGTCAAGCAGATCGAGGGCGGGGACCGGTTCGTCGACGACGTGCAGCTGTCCCCGGACGGCAGGACGCTGTACGTCTCGCGCGGCAACCTCGACGACGCCGCCGCCTTCGACCTGGTGTCGGGGCGGCAGCTGTGGCACACCCGGCTGGACGGCTTCCACGCCGACCACGCGGCGCTGTCCCCGGACGGCAAGAGGTACGTCATCTCCGCGACGACGGCGCAGGTGGCCGAGGTGCTGGACACCGCGACCGGGGCGGTGGCCGGCAAGTTCGCCACCGGGACGTACCCGCATCAGAACGACTGGACGGCCGACGGGAAGTACATCTACAACTCCAGCATCGGGGTGACGTCGCTGCCGCAGTCGCTGGAGCTGCTCAAGGGCAGCTTCCGGCTGACGAAGGTCGACGCGGCGACGCTTCAGGTCGTCAAGACCTGGAACCTCCCGCACGGGATCCGGCCCAACCTCATCGCGTCGGACGGCAACACCTTCTACGCCCAGCAGTCCTACCTCAACGGCTTCATCAAGTACGACCTGGCCCAGTCGAAGACCGTCGCGACGGTCACGATGCCGTACAGCGCGCACGGCCAGGCGCTGAAGCCGGACGACTACCCGCAGAACTCCGCGCACCACGGCCTGGCGCTGTCCGGGGACGCTTCCAAACTGTGCGACGTCGGGACGATTGACGACTACACCGCGATCGTGAACACCGCGGACCTGTCCACGAAGGGCTTCGTGAACTACCCGACGGACAGCCTGCCGTACTGGGGGACCACCAGCGTCGACGGTACGCGCTGCTTCGTGTCGCTGAGCAAGGCGAACGCCGTGTCGGTGGTCGACTACGCGACGGCGACGGAGGTCGCCCGGGTGCCCGTCGGGGTGTTCCCGCAGCGGGAGAGGATCGGGCAGGCGGCCCCGGAGGCGATCGCGGCCCTCACGCCGGCGGGCTGAGCGGTCCACACTGGGCGTCACGGGAGATCCGCACCGTGACGCCCAGCGCCGTACCGGGAGACGAGATGACCGAACGTGCCGTGCTGCGCCGCCTCATGGAGAAGATGCGCGCGGACCCGCGGACGCTCGCGGCGGTCGTCGCGGCGGCCCGCGCGCAGTCCCCGCCTATCGCGGCGCTGCCGGTGCAGGAGGTCCGGCGGCACATCGCGGCGCTGCTGGCGGTGGTGTCCGCGGCGTTCATCGACGAGTCGGGGCTGAACGAGGACGACGCGCGGGTCGCGGACCGGCTGGCCACCGACCGGGCGTTGCAGGGTGTGCCGCTGGCGGCGCTGCTGGACGGGTTTCAGGCGGCGCGCTCGCACGTGATGACGCGGCTGCTGAACGAGGCCCGGTCGGCGGGGGTATCGCTCGACGGGCTGATCGAGGAGTTGATGGAGCTCGACGCGTACGCGAACGGGCTGCAGAACCGGCTGGTCCACGCGTTCCGGGAGACGGAGCTGAGCCTGGCGAACTCCGCGCACGCGGCCCGCGTGCAGGCGCTGCGGGACCTGCTGGGCGGTGGCCCGGTGTCGTGCGCCGCCGAGGCGGGTCTGGACGCGCGGCGGCGCTATCACTGTCTGGTGACCGACGGCGGCGATCCGCGGGAGGCGCGGCGCGTCGAGGCGGCCCTGGGCCTGGTCGACGGGGTGTCGGGGCTGGTGGACGGGCGGCTGTGCGCGGTGACGACGCGGCTGCCGGTGGGTGCCGCGGTGCTCGTGGTGGCCGGCCCGGCGGTACGGCCCGAGGAACTGGCCGAGGCGTACCGGTTGAGCCGGACCGCGCTGGCCTCGGCGCGCCGGCGGGGACTGGCGGGGCTGTGGGAGTTGACGGCGCTGGCCGTTCCGGTGGCGCTGGACGCCCATCCCGCGTTGGGTGAACTGCTGGCCCGGGAGCGTCTGGCCGGCCTGGACGCCGAGGATGAGTTCCATCGGCTGCTGGCCGAGACGGCCGTGGTCTACCTGGATCACGGTGGCCGCGCCGATCAGACCGCCGCCGCGCTGCATGTGCACCCGAACACGGTCAAGCACCGGCTGCGCCGCCTGACGGCGCTGACGGGCTTCGCCGATCCGGTCCCGCCCGGGGAGGCTCTGGCGAGCGCGTTGCGGTGGCGGTGGGCGCTGCAGGCCTGGCTCGGCGGGCACGGGCCGGCCCATCAGGAGCAACGGAACGGCTCTTGGCGTTAGTCGGGGGCCGAGGCGGGTAGACGCATCAGGCGGTCAGGCCGGCGCTGATCAGCCAGATGTGTTCGCAGGTCGAGGACGCCTTTTGCAACTCCTCGCGGGACTCTTGCGAGGCGTGGTAGAAGGTCCGCTCGATCATCCAGCACAGGGCGCGTGCCATCACTGAGGCTTGTTCTGGTTCGGTGCCGGCCTGAACGCCGGCTCGTTCCAGGACGGCGGTGATGGCCGTGATGAACAAATCGGCCGTATGGCTCCACAGCTCGCCGATCTCCGGCACGGTCAACGACAGGTCGATCGCCGTGCGCATGACCAGGCCGTGCTCGTTCCACAGCTCGACCGTGCGCTGCATGGCCGCTGCGATGGCCTGGCGCGGCTCGTCGGTCTGCGCAGTGGCCCGGGACCGCTCCCACAGGTGCGCAACGGTCCGGGCCACGAGTGCCGTGACCACTTCTTGCTTGGACCCGAAGTAGAAGTACAGGGCGCCGCGTGTGATGCCGACGCCCTGGGCGATGTCGCCGACGGTCATGGCGTCGTAGCCCTTTTGCGCTAGCAGAGCTTCGCAGGTGTCCAGAATGGCCCGCTCCCGGACATCGCCCTTGCGTTCGGCGGTGCGTCGGCTCCGCGCGGGGTGGTGGCCGGGCATCAGAGCTGAGCGCCCTCGGCGAAGTCGGTCGTACGGGAGAGCGTCTCCCATGCGCGGATGTCCTCGTCCACGGCCGCGCGCGCGGTGGTGACCAGTCGCAGCGCGTCCGAGCCCAGGACGAGGTGGGCCGGCGGCTGGTCGACCGACGTGATGTGCACGACGGCGTCCCCGGCCTTGGCCGGATCGCCCAGTTGGTTCCCGCTTGCCTTCTGCCGCGCTTCGCGAATGGGGGTGAACAACTCGTCGTAGTCGTCGATGGACCGCGCGGCGCGTGTCATGGACCGTCCGGCCCAGTCGGTGCGGAAGGAGCCGGGCTCGATCGCCGTCACGTGGATCCCGAACTGTGCGACCTCCTTGCCCAGTGCCTCGAGGATGCCTTCCAGAGCGAACTTGCTGCCGCAGTAGGCGGACATCCCGGGCACGGCCATGAGCCCGCCCATGGAGGTGACGGCCATCAGGTGTCCGCGTCGGCGTCGGCGCATGTGGGGCAGTGCCGCCTGCAGGGTGGCCACTGTCCCGAACACGTTGACCTCGAACTGCCGCCGCACCTCGGCCAGCGGGGTCTCCTCGAAGGTGCCCTCCAGGCCGTAGCCGGCGTTGGCGACGACGACATCCAAGGGACCGACGCTCTGCTCCACCTCCGCGACCACGCTCGAGACGGCGTCGTCGTCGGTCACGTCCAGGATGCGGCCGTGAGCGTACCCGGGTTTGAGCCCTTCGAAGGCCCGCAGGTCCTCCTCGGACCGGACCGTGCCGGCGACGGTGTGCCCGGCGGCCAGGGCGGCTTGGGCGAAGGCACGTCCAAGGCCCGTACTGACGCCGGTGATGAGCCAGTTCTGCTCCTGCACTACCCCTCCAGAGAGGACTCGAAAGGAGCTGGACTGCTCCCTTACCCACCTCGAACTCTACACGACGTCGATTTTTATCGTCATCATGTAGATTCTGGCGACGCCTTACGGCTCGCGGCCCGTGGGGAGCAACGGAACCGGGGCCTGGCCACGGACGAGGGGCCCGGGGCGCCTCGCGGAGCTCACGGGGAGGTACGGCCCTTCGTCGCGGCGCCGCCTAGTGGTGGCCGAGCGGGTCCAGGTGCTGTGCCGTGGCGTCGTCGGCCGCCGTCGACTCGCTGAGGTGCCGCCGGCGCTCGTCCTCGGCCAGCAGGGCCCGGCCGGCCTGGGTGGCGTAGGTGTAGGCGTCCGGGCCGACGAGCAGGCGCAGCGGCGGCTCCTCCATCGCGACGACCTCGAGCACGAGCCGGGCCACCTTGGCGGGGTCGCTGGCCATGGTGACCTGTCCGTCGCGGTGCCTGGCGGCCATGCGGCCCACGGTCTCGGCGTACTCGGGACGGACCGGGTCGATCCGCATCGACGATCCGGCCCAGTCGGTGCGCATGCCGCCCGGTTCCAGGACCGTGACCTTGATGCCGAGCGGTGCGACCTCGCCGGCGAGCACCGACGAGAAGCCGCCGACGGCCCACTTTGCGGTCTGGTAGGCGCCCAGGCCGGGGGTGGCGAGCCGGCCGCCGACCGAGGAGACCTGGATGATCCGTCCGGCCCGCTGCGCGCGCATCACCGGCAGCGCGGCGCGGGTCAGCCGGACGACGCCGAACAGGTTGGTGTCGACCTGTGCGCGGAAGTCGTCGAAGTCGGCGTCCTCGATCGAGGCGACGTTGGCGTAGCCGGCGTTGTTGACCAGGACGTCGAGCCGGCCGTACCGGTCGACCGCGGCGGCCACCGCCGCCTCGGTGGCCTGGTCGCCGGTGACGTCGAGGGGGACGACGGTGAGGTGCTCGCCGTGCTCGGCGGCGAGGTCGTCCAGGGCGGACGCCTGCCGGGCTCCGGCGACGACCCGGTGTCCGGCGGTGAGGGCGGCGCGTACGATCTCGCGGCCGAGGCCACGGGAGGCCCCGCTGACGAGGAAGACCAGGGAAGAGGATGAGGACATGAGAACTCCAGAGACAAACTAACTAACCGGTTGATTAGTTACAGTTACACTCGTCGCGGCTCGCATGTCAACTAAACGTTCAGTTAGGATGGCGCTCGTGGGAAGCAGAGACGCGGAGGCCACCCGCAGACGGCTGCTGGAGGCGGCGCGGGAGGAGTTCGCCGCCTACGGCATCGCGGGCGGACGGGTCGAGCGGATCGCGGCCGCCGCCCGGAGCAACAAGGCGCAGATCTACCACTACTTCGGCAGCAAGGACGGGCTCTTCGACGCCGTCTTCGACGCCATGTGCCGGGAGACGGTCGACGCGGTCCCGATCGACGCGGAGAACCTCCCCGAGTACGCGGGCAGGCTGTTCGACTCCTACGAGCGGCGCCCATGGGTGCAGCGGATCGCCGCCTGGTACCGGCTGGAGCGGGCCGGCACCGGCGACCTGCTCCCCGTCGTGGTGGCGAGCAACGAGGCCAAGCTGAAGGCCGTCGCCG
Organism: Actinoallomurus sp. NPDC052274; assembly: GCF_040679475.1. Taxonomy (NCBI): domain Bacteria; kingdom Bacillati; phylum Actinomycetota; class Actinomycetes; order Streptosporangiales; family Thermomonosporaceae; genus Actinoallomurus; species Actinoallomurus sp. NPDC052274. Next base: position 1,483 of record NZ_JBFAUT010000037.1, on the reverse strand, counting down.
ACGCGCAGGCCAGGGGAGTGCTGCCGACGCGCTTCCCGGCGGACGTGCTGCTCGGGCTGGTCATCCACCTGTCCGGCTTCTGGAGCGCCAACGTGCCCGAGTTCGACGCGGTCGTCGCCGGCCACTCGTCCGCGACCCGGCGGCAGATGGTCGTCGACGCGGTCGCCGCGCTCCTGGCCTGACCTCGTCCCGTCCGGCGGGTGCGGCGTCCAGGTCCGCCGCACCCGCCGGACGCCTACGTCCGCACCCCGTGAGGGCACCGGTGTCTCATCGCAGGGTGAGCGGCGTCTCGGAATCGAGGTGGGTCAGCTTCTGCGGGTTGCGGACGTAGTACAGGCCGGTGATGCGGGCGTCCTCGACGCGGACCGCCATGACGCCGTCGAGCTCACCGTCCACGCGGAGGAGGAGCGCCGGGCCGCCGTTGACCACGGTGGGGTCGACGGTGAGCGTGACTTCGGCCTTGCCGATGCCGCCGAGCATGTAGCGGACGATCTTCTCGGCGCCGGTGATCGGCCGCAGCGCGGCCTGCTTGACGCCGCCGCCGTCGCTCACGAGGACGACCTCAGGGGCGAGCACGTCGAGGAGGCCCTGCGGGTCCCCGGTCTCGAGCGCGCGCTGGAACGACTCCAGAGCCGCCTCGGCCTGACCCGGAGAGACCGCCTCGCGAGGACGGCGGGCGTCGACGTGCCCGCGGGCGCGGTGGGCGATCTGGCGGACGGCCGCGGGGCTCTTGCCGACGGCGGCCGCGATCTCGTCGTAGCCGAAGTCGAAGGCCTCACGCAGCACGAAGACCGCGCGCTCGGTCGGCGACAGCGTCTCGAGGACCAGCATCAGCGCCATCGACATGCTCTCGGCGAGCTCGACGTCCTCGGCCACGTCCGGGGCGGTGAGCAGGGGCTCGGGCAGCCAGGGGCCGACATACGCCTCCTTGCGGCGCTTCATGGTGCGCAGCCGGTTGAGCGACTGCCGGGTCGTGATCCGGACCAGGTAGGCGCGCTCGTCGTGCACCTGCGCCAGGTCGACCTTGACCCACCGCAGCCAGACCTCCTGAAGGACGTCCTCGGCGTCGGCCGCCGAGCCGAGCATCTCGTACGCGACGGTGAAGAGCAGGTTGCGGTGGGCGACGAAGGTCTCGGTCGCCGCGTTGGTGGCCTGGTCGTTCAAAGCTCGTTCCTCTCCTTCACGGCCGAGCCCGGCCGCCGACGATATTCAAGCGTGCGTCCACGGCGAGGCCGGCACCCGTACGGCAGGCGGTCCGGATCCGTCCATGGGCGGCCGGGCCGGCCACCGATGTGCGGCCTAGTACTACATGCCTAGATCGCTTCTGGTGATCGGTCGATTCCTCTGCGTGAGATGGGTGGGGTGTGTGACGGTGTCTGCATGCCTCGGCCCCTCCAATACGCCGGTGCGGTGACAGCCGCGGATCTGGATGCGTGGAAGTCGGAGTTCGAACGAGTGTGTGCGCGGTTTGAGGGCCGGTGGG
>NZ_JBFAUT010000036.1:0-85711 GCF_040679475.1 Actinoallomurus sp. NPDC052274 | reverse complement strand
GCGCCGACCCGCCGCCCGGGCCGCCGGGCCGGCGGATCGGCGGACGCTCGGCGGCTGCGGACGCTCGGCCGGGGCTCAGCGCTGCGCCGGGACGTAGGCCGGCTGCGGCGCGGTGGGCGCGGCGGCCGGCGCCTCGCCGTGGGACAGGCCGGGGAGCCAGGACAGCGCGCGCGGGAGGTACCAGTTCCGCTCGCCGAGCAGCGTCATCACCGCCGGGAGCAGCACCGCCCGTACGATCGTGGCGTCCAGCAGCACGGCGATCGACAGCCCGACGCCCATCTGCTTGAAATCCTGCATCGAGAGCGTGCCGAACACCGCGAACACCGCCACCATGATCACCGCGGCGCTGGTCACGGCGCCGGCCGTCGCCCGGATGCCCTGCGCCACCGCCGCCGTGGTGGGCGTGCCGCGGTCGTACGCCTCGCGGATCCGCGACACCACGAAGACGTGGTAGTCCATCGACAGCCCGAACAGGACGACGAAGACGAACAGCGGCAGCCACGCCTCGATGGCGCCGACGCCGTGGGTGCCGACGAGGCCCGCGCCCCACCCGTGCTGGAACATCGCGACCATCACCCCGTACGCCGCGCCGACCGACAGCAGGTTGAGCACGATGGCCGTGGCGGCGATGGGCACGGACCGGAACGAGATCAGCATCAGCAGGAAGGTGACGCCCAGCACGAACACGAAGACCGGCACGATGCCGCCGCGCAGCCGGGCGTTCCAGTCGGTGGAGAAGGCCAGGGTGCCGCCGACGCGCGCCTCCGCGACCCCGCCGAACGCCGCGGGCACCAGGCGCTGCCGCAGGGTCGCCAGCGCGTGCCGTGAGGTGGCGTCCGAGCCGTTGCCGGCGAGCGGCACGCTGATCGTGGCGACGTTCGCCGCCGCGTGGACCTGGACGCGGACCGGCTGCCCGAACTCCCCGTCCCGCCGCGCGGCGTCCCGCAGCGACTGGATCGCCTGCCGTACCCGGGGCGCCTGGACGTCGGAGGCCTTCACCACGACGAGGGCCGGGTCGGGGCCGCCGGGGAACGCCGCGGTGATGCGGTGGTAGGTCACGATCAGGGGCGTGTTCTTCGGGAGCTGCTGATCCATCCGGAGCTTCTCGGTGTGCATGCCGAGCGCGGGGGCGGCCAGCGCCAGCAGGAACGCCCCGGCCAGCACGGCGGAGACGCCCGGACGGGCCAGCACCGGGCGCAGGACGGCGTTCCAGAACCGCCCGGTCGACCGCTTGCGGCGCAGGAACGGGATGCGCCCGAACTCCACCTTGTCGCCCAGCATCGACAGCAGCGCGGGCAGCACCGTCACCGAGCCGATCACCGCGATCAGCACCACGAGGATGGTCGCGACCGCGAACCCCTCGAAGATCGCCATGCCGGACAGGAACATCCCGGCCATCGCCACCATGACCGTCAACCCGGACACCAGGACGGACCGGCCGGAGGTCGCGGCGGCGATGCGCAGCGCGGTCTCCCGGTCCCGTCCGGCGGCGCGTTCCTCGCGCTCCCGGCGCAGGTAGAACAGGCAGTAGTCGACGCCGACGGCGAGGCCCATCAGCAGCATCACCGAGCTCGCCGAACCGTCCATGTGCATGGCGTGGCTGATCACGGCGAGCAGCCCGTTGGCCGCCAGGAACGCCGTCAGCGCGATGGCCACCGGCACCACGGCGGCCAGCAGCGCGCCGAAGGCGACGAGCAGGATGCCCAGCGCGAGCGGCACGGCGGTCAGCTCCGCGCGGGAGAAGTCCCTGCCCATCGTGTGGTTGAACCACCGCTCGCCGGACGCGTCGCCGAACTCCTCCACCCGGACCCCGGGGTGCCCCGCTCCCGCCCGCGCCACCGCCGCCTGGACGGGCGCCACCCGGTCCGCCGCCGTCTTCGGGTCACCGGCCATGTCGAACTGCACCAGCGCGTCGCGGTGATCCCGGGAGACCAGAGGTGCCCGCACGGTCGCCGCCCGCCCGCTGTCCCGGATCGCGCGGGTCACGTCCGCGGCCGCCGCGCGGAACCCGTCCGGGGTCGCGCTGTGGATCAGCACCATCTCGGTGGCCGGGCTCGTGATGCCGGCCTCTTCGAGGATGCGGATCGCCCGCCCGGAGTCACCGGTGCCCTGCTCACCGTTGGTCAGCTGCCGCTGCCCCGCCATTCCGCCGACGAGCACGGCCGCGACGACCAACAGCAGCCACCCGAATATCGCCGTCTTCCTGTGGCGTGCGCTCCAGCCGCCCAGCCGAGCGGCCAGGTTCTCCTTCATCCGCGTTCCCCTTCACCGTCCGGCGGGTACCCTTCGGTGAAGACGCTAGAAATCCGGAGGCCTGTGCCCCAGCCGGTGAGCACCCGGCTGGACCCGGGGGGTGACCACCCCTGGACGGTGACGCTGGCTACACCTTGACGCGAGCCGCTGTCCGTATTCTTGAATCATGAGCGCGCAGCCCCACTTCGACCGTGGCCACACGGACGACCTCGCCGACTTCATCGCCGCCAGCCCTTCGCCCTACCACGCGGTCGCGAGCACCGCCGAGCGCCTGGAGAAGGCCGGGTTCCGCCCCGTGGCGGAGACGGACCCCTGGACCGGGGAGACGGGCGGGCGATACGTCGTACGCGGCGGGGCGATCGTCGCCTGGTACGTCCCGGAGGGGGCGGGGCCGGAGACGCCGTTCCGGATCGTCGGCGCGCACACCGACTCGCCCAACCTCCGCGTCAAGCCGCGTCCCGACTTCGCCGCCCAGGGCTGGCGCCAGGTCGCCGTCGAGATCTACGGGGGGCCGCTGCTCAACAGCTGGCTCGACCGGGACCTCGGCCTGTCCGGCCGGATCGTGCTGCGCGACGCCAGCACGCGGCTGATCGCCGTCGACCGCCCGCTGCTGCGAGTGCCGCAACTCGCCATCCACCTCGACCGGAGCGTCAACGAGAACGGCGTCGTCCTCGACCGGCAGCGGCACACGCAGCCGATCTGGGGCATCGGCGACGGCCACGAGGGGACGCTGATCGAGTTCGTCGCCGAAGAGGCCGGAGTCGACGCCGCCGACATCGTCGGCTGGGACCTGATGGCCCACGACGTCCAGCCGCCCGCCTACCTCGGCCGGGACCGGGAGCTGCTGGCCGCCGCGCGGCTCGACAACCAGTTGTCGGTGCACGCGAGCACGGCCGCGCTCGCCGCCGTCGCCGGCTCGCCCGACCTGTCCTACATCCCGGTCCTCGCCGCCTTCGACCACGAGGAGAACGGCAGCCAGGCCGACAGCGGCGCCGCGGGCCCGCTGCTCGGCGCCGTCCTCGAGCGCTCGGTCTTCGCCCGCGGCGGCTCGTACGACGACAAGGCGCGCGCCTTCGCCGGGACGATCTGCGTCTCCGCCGACACCGGCCACGCCGTCCACCCGAACTACCCCGAGCGGCACGACCCGACCCACCACCCGATGGCGAACGGCGGCCCGATCCTCAAGGTCAACGTCAACCAGCGGTACGCCACCGACGGGGTCGGCCGCGGCGTCTTCGCCGCCGCCTGCGACCGGGCGGGCGTCCCCTGCCAGGAGTTCGTCTCCAACAACGCGATGCCGTGCGGGACCACGATCGGCCCCATCACCGCCGCCCGCCATGGGATCACCACGGTCGACATCGGCGTCCCCATCCTGTCCATGCACTCCGCCCGCGAGCTGTGCGGGGCCGACGACCCGCACCTCCTGGCGAGCGCGCTGAAGGCGTTCCTGGAGACCTGACCGGGCGGCCGCGGCCTCAGCCGGTCACCGTGATCCGCACTGTGGCGCCGGCGGTGGCCGCCGGCAGCCTCGTGGTGTCGATCGCCAGGTACTCCCCGTCGTCCTGCCGGCCGTTCGGCAGCGTCTTGGCGTGCAGCGCGAAGGGCGGCGCGCCGTTGGTGATCCCGTCGACGCCGAAGTCGCTGTCGTTGCTGATCACGAGGGTGCGTCCGCCGTCGGTCGTGGCGACCCCTTCGACCTTGTCGTGCCCGAAGAAGCCGCCCGCCGGGTCCAGGCCGGTCAGCAGCCCGCCCAGGTCGAGGCCGAGGCTCTTGCGGACCGGCGTGACGCCGGCGGCGGCCAGCTTCGCCTGCGAGGTCGCGGTGTCGCCCGAACCGACGTACGCGTCGATCGTCCTGGCGTCCTTGCCGACGAGCAGCCCGCCCTTGGCCGCGTCGTAGCGGGCGCCGGGCACCGACGCCCGCGGCCCGACGTCCGTCGCGCCGGTCAGGTCGATCCTGAAGAGTCGCTTGTACGCACCCGGCTCGGTGTTCCCGTCCCGCTCGTCCACGAGGCACGTCGTGTTCGACAGTGCGGTGATCTCGCTGACCGCCCCGCTGTTGGTCTTGGGATCGTCGAGCAGGTAGACGTACTCGTGGGTGGCCCGGGTGCGCAGGTCGTACGTCACGATCCGCAGCGTCGTGACGTCCTTCGCCTTGGCCGTCAGGTCGGGCTGCTGCAGCGCCGACTGCATGATCCCCACCAGCGTCCCGCCGTCGGGCGTCACGGTGAGCCCCTCCATGCCCTTGTTCGGCACCCGGTTCGCGAGCTCCCGGGGCAGTGAACCGTCGAAGGGCGACAGCCGCTCGACGGCGCGGCCGTTCCGGTCGAACCGCGTGATGAACGGCCCGTACTCGTCCGACACCCAGAAGGAGCCGTCGCGCATCGCCACCAGGCCTTCGGAGTCGTACCCGCTCGCGCTCGGCGCCAGGGTGTTCCCGTTCAGGTCGGTGAGGGTCTCCCCGGTCGCCGCCTGCGGGTTCACGCGCCCGGAGTACGGCGTGCCGTCGGCGGCCCGTAGCGGGATCGTCCGCTCGAGCACGGCCCGGCCGTCCTTGAGGCGGAACCTTCCGATGGACGGCGTGAATCCGGGCAGCGGCAGGATCTTCGTGCCGTTCGGACCGTCGACGTTCGGCCCGCGGTCGGTGAGGCCGTAGAACTCGTCCCGGTGACCTGGCACGGGCGCGAGCGCGGACCCGTAAGCGCCGCCGGTGATCTTCACGCCGCCGATCGTCGCGAGCGGCGGCAGGTGGGTGGTGTACAGCCGGACCGCGTCGCTGACGGTGTAGGCGAAGGAGTCGGTTCCGGTGAACCCGGCGGCCGGAATGTACCGGAAGGACCCGTCGGGGTCCAGGCTCAGCGACCCGTGCGCGGGGGAGGTGTGCGAGACCAGCGTGACGGGCCGCCCGCGGTCGTTCCGCAGGACACCGGGTCCGTGCACGGTGAGGGTCCCCCCGGCCCGTACCCGGTAGGCGTCGTCCCGCGCCTGCAGGGCGGGGGACGCGCCGGCGGTGGCGATCCCCGCGCCGGAAAGGGACAGGGCGAGCGTTCCGGCGGCGGTGGCCGCGACGGCACGACGGTTCATCCGAATTTCTCCTCGTGGAGGGCACGCGATCCGACACCTGGATTCTGCAGATGACGAGTGGCCGCTCCACGTCCTCCAGACGACGCGCCGGTTAACCGCCGCCGGTGAGTGCCCCGCGCGCCGGGGAGGCGTCACATGCCGTAGTCCAGCAGGAGGTTCAGCCAGATCTCGCTCGTGGTCGGGAAGGCCGGAACGGCGTGCCACAGCCGGTCGAGCGGGACCTCGGCGGTCACCGCGATGGTCGCCCCGTGGAGGAGGTCCACGATGGCGGGCCCGACGAAGGTGGCGCCGAGAAGGACCCGCCGGTCCTCGTCGACGACCAGTTTCGCCCGGCCGGTGTAGCCCGGGGCCTGGAGCTGGGCGCCGATCACCGCGCCGATGTCGGACTCCACGGTGCGTACCGGGAGACCCTTGGCGCGCGCCCGGAACTCGGTCAGCCCGACCGCGCAGACCTGCGGGTCGGTGAAGATGACCTGAGGAGCGCCACGGTCGTCGGCGGTGTCGCGGAGCGCCGCCAGGTCGTCGGGCCGGCCCTCGGCGCGGGCGACGATCACGTCGCCGCAGACGCGGGCCTGGTACTTGCCCATGTGGGTGAGCAGGTTGCGCCCGTTCACGTCCCCGACGGCGTACAACCAGCCGTCGGGCACCTCCGTCGCCCGCATGCTCGCGTCCACGTGGATCGGACCGTCGGCCGTGAGACCGATCGTCTCCAGTCCGATGTCGTCGACGGACAGGCGGCGGCCGGTGCCCACCAGGATCTCGTCGGCCTCGATCTGGGCGCCGTCGTCGGTGTGAACGGTCACCGGACCGCCCGGAGCGAGGCGTTCGACGCGGACGGGCGAGCGGCCGAAGCGTACGTCGATCCCGTTCTCGGCGAACGACTGGGCCAGCAGCCGGCCCGCGAACGGCTCCGTCCTGGTGAGGAGACGGTCGTCGCGGACGACGACGGTGGTCTCCACGGCGCCGAGCGAGTGCAGGGCCTGCGACATCTCGCAGGCGACGGGGCCGCCGCCGATGACCACGAGCCGCTTGGGCACCTGCTGGACGCCGGTCGCCTCCCGGTTCGTCCAGGGGCGCGCCTCGCGGAGCCCGGGCACATCGGGAACGCGGGGGGCGCTGCCGGTCGCGACGATGACGGCGTGCCGGGCCCGCAGCCGCCGGACGCCGCCGTCCGGCGTCGTCACCTCCACCCGCCGCGGCCCGGCCAGGCGCCCGTGCCCCCGCACGAACGTCGCCGGCAACCGCTCGACCCAGCTCACGTAGCCGCTGTCGTCGAAGTGGGACACCACCTGGTCACGGCGGGCCAGCACCGCGGCCGTGTCGATCGGCCCGCTCAGCGTCAGACCCGGCATCCGGTCCACCTCGGCCGCCAGTTCCATCGGCCACAGGAGAGCCTTGCTCGGGACGCACGCGTAGTAGTTGCACTCCCCGCCCACCAGACGCTTCTCGACGACGGCGGCCGTGAGCCCGCCCCGTACGACCCGCGCGGCGGCCATCTCACCGACCGGTCCGGCGCCGACCACGATCACATCGAAAGCGTCGCCACCCTCTGCCACGAGACTCTCCGATCACCCTCGGCGTGGAGGGGGCCGTGGTGGGACCTGCCCCGAATCAGGGCAACAGACGGAAAACCCAAGGGAATCTTTGACGGACGCGGACACCGCACGGCATGGGAGCGGAACCCCCGGTGAAACGCCGCTCGCCCCGGCCCGCGGCGGAGGCCGTACCGGATCAGCGGCAGGACCGGCGGGAACCGAGGACCCGTCCGCGCGCCGAGCGTCTCACCGGCCTGGTGGGAGGGCGCTTTCGATCCCCGCGATGATCAGTTCGAGACCTTGGCGGAAGGCGTGGTCCAGCCGATCTTCGGGCCAGGTGCCGACCTTCCGCGCCTGTTCCTCGATCGTGTAGCCGTTGACGTAGGCCATGACCGTGTCCACGGCGATCGCGGCGGTGTCCTCGGGCAGGCCCGCGTCGATCAGGGCGGCGACGAGGGCTCTGAAGACGGCGACGGCCTCGCCGCTCGGCTGTTGGAAGGTGGTCATGAGCCGGGCCCCGTCGCGGTGGGCCAGCATGAGGGCACGCGCGTTGGTCGCCGCCCCGCGCAGCAGCTCGTCCCAGGGGCCGTCCAGCGACAGGGGCGTACCCGGCGGGGCGACCAGGTGCGCGACCATGGCGTCCAGCAACGCCTGCTTGCTGGGGTAGTGCCGGTACAGCGCGCTGGCCCGCACACCGAGTCGGCCCGCCAGCAGCCGCATGGTCAGGCCGTCCAGCCCGACCTCGTCGAGCAGCTCGATCGCCGTCCGCAGCACCTCGGCACGCCGCTGCCCCATTGATTCCTCCCAGCCGGGTTGACAGGTCGGCTTCCCTCAGGTGAACAATGTACACGTGAACGTTGTTCACCTGGGAAGCGAGGAAGGTCATGGCTGAACAAGGCGCAGGACGAGTGCTGGTGATCGGGGCGGGGATCGGTGGGCTCACGCTCGCCCACGCGCTCGTCCGAGTGGGCATCGACGTGCGCGTGTACGAGGCCGACGATGCGGCCGGTGACCGGTTCCAGGGTTACCGCATCGGCCTGGGACGGGCCACCATTGATGCCCTGCGGGCGACCCTGCCAGGGCGGCTCGCCGAGCTGGTCGAGGCCACCAGCGGGAGCCTCACCGGGCCGGGACTGCTGTTCGACGAACGGCTCAATGTGCTCAGCCGCGACCTCGAGGGCCCGCCGGAGGACGCCAGGGCCGTGGACCGGCAGGTACTGCGGCGCATCCTGCTCGGTGCCCTGGGCGACCGCATCGCGTACGGCAAACGGCTGACGAGCCACGCCGAAACCGAGGACGGGACCGTGATCGCGCGCTTCGCGGACGGCACGGAGGCGGCGGGGCAGGTGCTCGTCGGCGCCGACGGAGGCAACTCGAGAGTGCGACGGCAACTGGTGCCCCAGGTCCGGCTCGTCGACTCGGACCTGTGCGGGGCGATGGGCCGTACGCCCGTCGCCGACCGTTTCCTGCGGCTCGTGCCCGGACGCGGCACGATGATCAAGGGGCCCGGGATCACGCTGATGCTGGGACGCATGCAGTTCGACCGTGAACCGTCCGAGGCCGCCGCGGCGTTGGCTCCCGAGCTGGCCATGCCCTACCGCGAGAGTTACGTGCGGTGGGTGCTGATGGTTCCGCCGGAGCACCCGGCCGCCACCGGCCCGCGCCGTGAGGACGCTCGTGAAGTGGTGCTGGACCTCATCGACGGCTGGCACCCCGACCTGCTGGACCTGGTGCGCTCGTCCGATATGAGCGGCATCGGCCGGTCCAGGGTCTTCGACCGTCCGATGCCGTCATGGCCGGTGAGCAGGGTGACGCTGCTCGGCGACGCCGCCCACCTCACGCTGGCCTCCGGCGGGAACGGCGCGAACACCGCCATGTGGGACGCCGTGCTCCTCGCCGAACGCCTGGCCGAGGTCGAGCGCGGCGAACGCGACCTCGCCTCGGCATTGGGGGAGTACCAGGCGGGCCTGCTTCAGCGCGGCAACGCGGCGGTGGAGTACAGCAAGGAGAACCTGAAAAGATTCGTCCCCGCCCAGGCCGCCACGCCCCGGCAGACGACGGCCTCACCGGTCGGTCGCGCGGAGGACGCCGACCGCTGACGCGGCCACGGTCACCGGCGCGGCGCGTGCGACGAGGACCGTCGCGCTGGTACTCGTTCCCCGTGGACGCCGACCGGTGAGGCGTCTCGTCGCGCGATCCGGTACCCGGAGTCCGCCGCCCATCGCGGGCGTCCGGTAGCCGCCGAGGAACTCCGTACCGTCCACCTCGCACGAGCCGAGCTCGGCGAGGAAATGACGGTAGGAAGGCGGGAACGACGCGACACCGCTCACCCGCCGGACCCTACCCATCCCCCAGCCCCAGCCGCCCGGCGCCAGGCGGCCGGCTCGGCCGGGGCAGGGCGCTCGTTCTGAAGCGTCCACTGAGACGAGAAAGTCGCTCGCGTGAGTAGACGGCGTGAAACGAGTAGGTGCTTTCAGGCAGCGTTCGCCGTGTGAGGTCTGTGTGATACGTTTCGCGGCGCCGTGCACCGCTGCGAACTGAGGAGGTGAGACCGATCAACGCTGTGACAGGTCGGGACTCCCTCCCGCGCATGGCCTAGGGAGCGCCCGCAGAAGGCATCCCGAAAGGCTTGAAACGCTTTGCGCTTCATCTCTCAGACGTCGCTGGACGGCGTCACCGAACGGCTGTTCACCCTCGGCGAGATCCCCGGTGTGCTGTGGACGCCGGAAGACGCCGTCGGAGCGCGCCCCCTGATCCTGATGGGACACGGCGGCGGGCAGCACAAGAAGGCCCCCGGCATCGTGTCCCGCGCGCACCGCTTCGTCACCGAGGGCGGTTTCGCGGTGGTCGCACTCGACGCGCCCAACCACGGCGACCGGCCGAAGACCGAGGAGTTCGCCCGCATCGCGGCCGACTTGCGGGCCGGCATGGTCGCGGGTGAGGACGTCGCCGCGCGGCTCGCCACCATGCACGAGTTCCTGGCCGACCAGGCCGTCCCGGAATGGCAGGCGGTCCTGGCCGCTGTTCAGGAACTCGACTTCGTCGGCGCCGGCCCGGTGGGCTACTTCGGCATGTCGATGGGCTGCGGCCTCGGTGTCCCCTTCGTCGCCGCGGAACCCCGAGTCCGCGCGGCGGTGCTGGGCCTGCTCGGTCTGGATGGGCTGGCCGAGGCCGCCGCCCAGGTCACCACCCCGGTGCAGTTCCTGCTCCAGTGGGACGACGACCGAGTACCGCGGGCCCAGAGTCTGGCGCTGTTCGACGCTCTGGCGTCGGCCGAAAAGACGCTGCACGCCAATCCCGGAAGGCACGGGGAGGTCCCCGAGTTCGAGACGGACAGCGCGCTGCAGTTCTTCGCCCGGCACTCCGGTTAGGACCGCCGTCTCGTAGTGCGCGAAGCGCCGGTCGGGCCTTGGTTCCCGGCCGGCGCGTTCGCGTCGGACTGTTCCGCATGGCCGAGCGCGTGCAGGCGCGGGAGGTCGAACCATCCGCGACGGTGCCGACCTCGCCGGCACCAGGTACCGCAGGTAGCCGTCGCTGTGGCCACCTTGCCGTCGACGTGGCCGGCGAGACGCCCGGATAGCCGGGTTCCGCCCGGCAACGGCGGCGGCAAGGTCCCGGTCCCCTTGCCGTCGCGCGTGGCCTCGGTGAGGGAGTGGGCTGCTGGGGCGTGCAGAACGCTCGGTGAACGCGGCGCATGCCAACTTGCACAAGAGGCGATTCCCGGCAATCGGGGCGAAGGTAGTGGCGCTATCCGAGACTTCTGCACGCGGCTGCCTGGAACCACCGTCAACGCCCCGGATTTCCGCTGCTCAGGGCACCGAAATCCGGGGCGCTATCTCGGCGGCGATCTCAAACCGTACAGGCCGCCGCGATAGCGACCTCGACGCAGTCACCGCCGTTCGGAGAGCTGTAGTGGGACTTGCGCCACTCGGTGACGATCACAGCTGCATCCATCGGTCTTGCCTCACTTTCGATATGAGGTCGACACTCGCTTGGGCAGGAAGTGCGTCCGCGCGAATCGCATCGTACCAGTTGAGGATTTCTGCGACTTCGGATGAATTGATTGCGATGCGCCCCTCGGCGGCATCATCGAGATACACGACGTCCGGTTCGCCATCCATTGTTGCGATCACGAACGGGCCGGACAAGCCGGCTGTTCCAACCCTCTCCTTCGGCACTACCTGGATGGTGACATGGTTGACGACCGTCGCTTCGATGAGAGCGGCGAGCTGATCCCGCGATCTCGTCGCTCCCCACCAACCGCGATAGCACGCTTTCGTCCAAGATCGCCCATAGCAGCGGTGGGTTGTCGAGCACTAGGAGCTGTTGCCGCTCGATACGTGCCGTGACCTGTGTTTCCAGCTCTTTGTCGGTGATCCCCGGCTTGCTCCGGAGGATCGCCCGCGCGTAAGCCGGCGTCTGAAGGAGGCCGGGGACGACCAGCGGTTGCCAGGATTTAAGGATTTTCGCCTTTTGCTCGACGGAGATCCAGGGCCTGAACCAGGTAGGCGGTGCCGTCCTTCGGTTGGCGCGTTTGATCGTTTTCCAGAGGCGGTGGAAGGAGCCGTTCGTCTGGAAGTAGGTGTCGAGATCCTGGGCGAACGCCTCGGAGGGGGACTTGTCGGCCAGTTCCACCGCGCCGACCCACTGGCCGGTGCAGCCCAGGGCGTCGGCGAGCTGACTTTGGGACAGGCCGGCGTCGTTGCGGTATGTGCGGATTTTCAGACCGAAATGACCGGTAAGCGAGTCTGGAGCGAGGTCGCGCTGGGGTCGTGCCATGGGGACCTCCTCGGTTCTCAACCTCCGGCCGGTGGCGGAAATCGCTGGAGCGGAGGTGATTTGCGAGTGGTTGTCGTCGATGGCTGACGTAATCGGTCGGCGCGAGTCTGTAGCCGGAAATCGGCGAGATTCGGGAAGTGAGGTTCGCGCGAAATGGAGATACCCCGCAAGGCACAATGATCGGGTCGCTCGTCAGAGACCTCGCCCGCACCCTGGCCGCACGAGGGCTCGTCGCCGAGGTCGTCGGCGCGAGCAGGGTGTGGGCGGTCAACCGGGCGGCCGACGGGGACGACCCGGTCGGCGCGGCGATGAGCCCGGGCCTCCGGCAGGCGGTCGTCTGCCGGCCGGACGAGGACGGGCGGCTGCTGTGGTGGTGGGGCTGGTCCGGCCCCACCCGGGACGCGCCCTCGGAGTACGAACCGCTCGGGCCCGCGACCGATGTCGAGGCGGCCGCCTGCCGGATCGCCTCGGTGCTGCGGCTCGACGGAGTCGTTCCGGAGATGACGTCATGACCGCGCCGCCCACGCTGGTCGACCCCTGGCCGCCCGGTGTGCTCTCGGAGATGCAGCTGACCGTGCTTCTCCGGCGTCGCTTCCCGGACGCCGTGCTGTGGTTCGGTCCGTACACCCGGCGCTGGTGGGCGATGCTGCCCGTGCGCGGCCGGTGGAGTCTCGTCGAGGCGGCCGACCCGGAAGAGCTCACCGGCGCGGTCGTCAGGGCGCGGACCTGATCGGGACGGTCTCGGTCGTCAGGGAGATCTGGCCGCGACGGTGCCGGTCAGGGCACGGAGCTGGCCGGGATGGTCGTCAGGACGCGGAGGCGGCCTGGATGGTGTCGGTCAGCAGGGTCTGGACGGCCTGGATCGCCGGGGAGGCCCAGCGGGAGCGGGGGCGGAGCAGCCAGAGGCGCTGTTCGGCCAGGTCCGGAGGCCGCAGTCGTACGAGACGGCCGTCGGCGAGTTCTTCGGCGACGGTGACGGTCGGCAGCAGGGCCAGGCCGAGACCGGCCGCGACACAGCGCTTAACCGTCTCCACGCCGCCGAACCGGGGCTGGGCCACCGGGGTCCCGGCGGCGGCCATCAAGGCGCCGAGGTCGTCACTGTACGCGCAGCCCTCCTCCAGCAGGAGGACGCCCGTCGCCGCGAGTTCCGCCGGGGTGATCGGGCGGTCGCGGGGGAGGTCGGTCGCGGCGGGGCCCACCAGGGACAGCTCGACGCGGCCCAGGTCCGCCACGTCGGCCTGGGCCGGGTCGACCGACGGCTCCAGGAGGAGGGCGAGGTCGGCGCGGCGTTCCGTGATCGCCGTCAGCGCGGTGCGGGTGTCGGCGGGGAAGAGGGAGAGGCGGACCTCCGGCAGCCGTTCCCTGAACGTGGCGAGGAGCGGTGCCAGGTGGTAGGCGCACACCGACTCCGGGGCGCAGAGCCGTACGGGACCGGTGGGCCGGGTGGCGTCGGCGGCCAGCTCGGCGAGCATGCGGTCCTCGAGGTCGAGGATCTGCTGGGCGCGTTCGGCGAGCAGCGTTCCCGCGTGGGTGGGGGAGACGCCACCGGGGTGCCGGTCGAGCAGCGGGGTGCGCGTCAGGCGTTCGAGCGCCTGGATGTGCGTGGTGACCGTCGACTGGACGAATCCGAGCTCGGCGGCGGCCGCCGTGATCCCGCCGGCGCGTACGACCGCGAGGAAGCTGCGGAGCAGGCGCGTGTCCATCGGAGTTCTCGATCCCTCTTATCGATCTTTATCGTTGGACGCGATGGTAACCGGACTCGCAGAATCATGGCCATGACGAACACCGCATCGCAGACCCAGACTCAGGCGGCCCCGGCGGCCGTCCTTCGGTACACCGCCTTCGACGTGAACGGTGCGGGCGGCAACCCGGCCGGTGTCGTGCTCGATGCCCGGGGGCTGGAGGAGGCGCGGATGCAGGAGATCGCGGCCGAGGTGGGCTACTCGGAGACCGCGTTCCTGATCGAGGAGGCGGCGGATGAGCGCCGCTACCGGATCCGGTACTTCAGCCCGCTGGCCGAGGTGGCGTTCTGCGGCCACGCGACGATCGCCACGGCCGTCGCGCTGGCCGAGCGCGAGGGGACGGGCGATGTCGTGTTCCGCACGTCCGCCGGAGAGGTGGCCGTCGGGACCCGTGAAGAGGACGGCCGGATCATGGCCACCCTGACCAGCGTCGCACCCGCCGTACGCGCCCTGGACGACGGCGACCTCGCCGCGGCGCTGACCGCCCTCCGCTGGGAGGCGGACGAGCTGGACCCGGCCTTCCCGCCGCGGATCGCGAACGCGGGCAACGACCACCTGGTCCTCGCCGCCGGTTCCCGCGAGCGGCTCGCCGATCTGGACTACGACTTCGAGGCGCTGGGCGAGCTGATGGCCCGCCGGGGGTGGACGACCGTGCAGCTCGTGTGGCGGGAGAGCGAGACGGTCTTCCACGCGCGCGACCCGTTCCCGCCGGGCGGGGTCGTCGAGGACCCGGCCACCGGCGCGGCGGCCGCGGCCTTCGGCGCGTACCTGCGCGCCCTGGACCTCGTCGTGCCGCCGGCCCGGGTGACGATCCACCAGGGCGAGGACATGGGCCGTCCCAGTCGCCTCGTCGTGGACGTGCCGTCCGGGGCGGCGACCGGGATCCGGGTCAGCGGTACGGCGGCTCCCATCGGCGGCTGAGGTCCCCGTCACCGCGCAGGTCATGCGGACGATCAATGGCGAACAATCCGGATCGGCCTCCCTGAGACGGCCTTCGGTGCGAGCCGTTCTCGGGGCTGAGGCGTCAGGCCGGCGGGACGGAGGACGTGATCGGCGGAAGGTCGGCCGCCTGGTCCGGACAGACGGGTGTGCACAGGATGTGACCGGCGGCGGGTGACGAGCCACAGCAGGCCACCGCGGTGGTGAGCACCGGTCCGGCGGCCGCGAGGGGAGCGGTGAGGACCGCCGCCGCGACGGCGAATCCCAGCAGCGCGCGGACGGGGCCGAGCGGGCGGGTGCCGGCGATGAGGCGGCGCGCGCGGGCGCCCGTCGCCGAACCGCCCGCGGCCAGTACGGGCACCGGCGTCCCGGCCGGGACCGGGCCGGACAGCGTGAGCAGGCTCTCGGCGACGGTGAGACGGCCGGAGCGCTTCGCGGCGGCGTCGTCGGCGGCCAGTTCGACCAGGAAGGCGAGCTGTGCCCGCGCGGTGGTGAAGGGCGGGAGCGGGCCGAACGCCCGGACGAGGGCCTGGCTCGCGGTCAGCGCGAGGTGGTGGCGCTGGCGCAGGTGGGCCCGCTCGTGCGCGAGGACGGCGGTCAGCTGAGCGTCGTCGAGGGCCGCCAGCGCGCCGCTGGTGACGACGATCCGGCCCCGCCGGCCGGGGACGCAGTACGCGGCCGCCGTCGGGTGGTCGACGACGGTCACGCCGAGCCCGGTGTCGGCGCGGCCGACCAGGGTCAGCGCGTCGAGCCGCAGCCCTCGCTCGCGGGCGGCGGTACGGAACTCGGCGATCAGGCACCACGTGACACGAGCCGTCACGGCGAGGGCGGCGACGGCGCCGGTCGCGGCCAGGACGCCCATCTCGGAGAAGGTGTCGGGGGCGCACGGCCAGTGCACCGGCCCGTAGCACCGGCCCGGGGCGACTCCGGCCTTCGTCGCGGCGGTGGTCGCGTTCAGCCCGGCCAGGATCAGCGAGCCGACGATGGAGGCGGACATGCCCAGCCACGCGGCGATGGCGAGGCGGGGAGCGCGCGACGGCCACCCGGCGCGCCGGAGCGCGGCCGTGCCGGCGGTCGCCAGCAGCAGGGCGTGTCCCAGGAGGAGCAGCGTGACGGTCATCGCGGCCGCCGGTCGGCGTCCTTGGCGGCGTCGAGCGCGCGGCGGATCTCGGCCATCTCTCCCGGCTCCATCTTCTCCATGAACCGTACGAGGGCGGCGGCGCGGTCCTGCGCGGAGTCCAGTGCCTCGGCCACCAGTTGGGCGGTGTAGTCGTCGCGGCTGCCCGCCGGCCAGTACCGGAAGGCCCGGCCGTGCTTCTCGCGGGCCAGCCAGCCCTTCCGGTAGAGGATCTCCGTCACCGTGAGCACGGTGTTGTAGGCGGGAGTCGGCTCGCGGCCGAGTCGGTCACGGACGTCCCGGACCGTGATCGCCTTGTCGGCCGACCACATCACCTCCATGATCGCCGCCTCGAGCTCCCCGAACCGCGGCATGCGCCCCCTTCCATCCCGCTTCTACCTAAGCCGAATAGTACATGGGGTGTCACTCGCCGGCCGGGAAGTCGTAGCGCGACGGCACCTGAACGCTCGCGTTCGCCGGCCCGTACACCAGCGCGATCTCCCGGTGCGGAGTCAGCTCGATCGCGGCGGGGTCGCCGGTCTGCCTCCCGCCGTCGACGTAGGCCGTCAGCGTGCGGGTGCCGTCGGGCTGGAGGCCGCCGAGCCGTGCCGCGCTCAGCGGGACGTTCCACTCGGTGAAGAGCTGGCCGAGCGTGTACCGCTTGCCGGTGGCGGGCGCCTCGATGTGCAGCACCCCGGTGGTGTCATGGGTGTGCAACTCGGACATGGCGTCGCCGGACGCGGCGATGCCCAGATTGGCGGGGACGGGAACGGCCTTCCCGTCGACCAGGATGTCCAGGTGGGTGTGGAAGTGCACGGCCGTGCCCTCCATGGGGGCCACGGCGAGCCCTTCCTTCCGGGCGCGGTCGGCGGTGTCGTCCGGGCGGGGCCACGGCGGGCGGCCCGCCTCCGCCCCGGCCGCCGCGGCCGGGGCGGCCGTCCTGCCGGGGCTCTTCTTCCCGTCGGACGTGGCCGCCCAGATGCCGCCGGCCACCAAGACGGCGGCGACGCCCCCGCCCGCGGCCCAGGTCACGATCCGGCGCCGCCGGAGCCTGCGCTCCCGGGCGGCCCGCTCGGCCGCGAGCCGCTCCCGCGCGCTCCGGCGCGCCGCCTTCCAGTCGCGGCCGTCCGTCTTCGCCATCCCGCACCTCCGCCATAAAACCTAAGTCGCTTAGGTGAAGGCTAGCGCGCTTCGGCCTCGTGATCGAGGTGCGGACCGTACGTCGTGCGTGCCCTACATCTTGGCGATGACCTCCTCGGCGAAGCGCTCCATGGTCGCGATCTTGAGGGCCAGGCCGGAGCAGCGCCGCTTCTCCTCCTCCGTGGCGAGCCACCAGGGAGCGGCCATCGTCCCGTCGACCCCCCGCTCCCGCCACTTCCGGTACAGCGACGGGCTCGGCATCGCCCCGATCGGCGCGATGACCCGTAGGTCGTCGAGCTTGCGGCCGTGATCGGCGAGGTGGGCGGACAGGCGTTCGAGCAGTTCGGCCAGGCGGTCCTCCGAATAGATCCGGTTGCCGATCCACCCGTCGGCGAACCGGGCCGTACGGCGCAGCGCCGCGTCGCTGTCCCCGCCGACGTACACCGGGACCGGATCGGAGGGGACCGGCGCGATGCTCAGCGGTCCGAAGTCGTACCGGTCCCCGTGGTGCTCGACCGGTCCGCCGCGCCAGAGCGCCCGCAGGGCCGGCAGCATCTCGTCGAGCCGCCGGCCGCGCGTGTGGAAGTCCTGGCCGGTCTGCCGGAACTCGTCCGCGCACCAGCCGACGCCGACGCCGAACCGTACCCGGTTTCCGGACAGCACCGCCGCGGTCGACACGGCCTTCGCCACGGTGAACAGGTCGCGTGCCGGGGCGACGTAGACGTTCGTGGCGAAGTTCAGCCGGGAGGTGACCGCCGCCATCGCGCCGATGGTCACCCAGGCGTCCGGCCAGTGCGTCGTCGCGTCGTACGGCGGCTCGCCCGTCTTGGAATACGGGTAGCGGGTCTCGTAGTCGGCGTGGAACAGGTGGTCCGAGACGGTCAGGGTGTCGTACCCCAGCCGATCGGCCGCCTGTGCCAGCCCGACGAACTCCCCGGTCTCGTGAAATCCGCCCAGCCAGAATTCCACGGCCGCTCAGTCCGCGAACTCGGGGATGACCTTGGTGGCGAACAGCTCCAGGTTCCGCTTGACGGTGTCGAGCGGCAGCACACCCTGCTGGCCCTGCATGTAGAGGCCGAACCACTCCAGGTCGGGCATCCGGTCGAGCATCCGCTGGATGCCGCGCTTGACGTCGTCCGGCCCGCCGAGCAGCGCCATCTCGACCTCGTTCATGCGCTTGAAATCGCCCTTCTCCGGGCTGATGGGGACGTTCTTGTCGTCCTCCTTCTTGCGCATGACCTCGAGGTACCCGAACGGCCCGAAGAACGCGGCGAAGTCCTTGGGCATGTTCCGGCCGTACGTCTCGATGGCGTCCTCACGGGTGTCCGCCATACCGACGATCTTGAGGATGCCGGTGTGCTCGCCGAGCTTGTAGTCCCGGCCGCACTTGGCCGACTCCTCCTGGTAGAGCCGGGCCTTGGCGGCGTGGTCGTCGGGGTTCGGCGTGAACAACCACGGCAGGATGCCCTCCTGGGCCGCCCGGATCACGGACCGGTCGCTGATCGTGAACGGCTGCCACAGCTCCGGATAGGGGTTCTGGTACGGCCGCGGGCACACGGCCACCGAGCGGATCACGCCCTCGTCGTCGATCTCGCCCGGCGCGCCGAACGTCTGCGTCCACTCGGTGGCCGGCCACCCCTCGATCCCGTCGTACGGGAACGGGACCTGGTAGTCGAGGACGTCGCTCTTGTACTTCAGCGTGTCCTGCGTCCACGCCATCTTCATGATCTTCAGGACTTCGCCGAAGACGTCGAAGTTGCGGTTGTCGGACGCCGAGCCGTCGGACCGCGCGGCCGCTGCGTGCCAGCGCTGGCCGAGCACGTTCATCCAGCGGTTCTGGTAGCCGCGGGCGACGCCGAGGCGCAGCCTTCCCTTGGAGAACTGGTCGAGCAGCGCGACGTCCTCGGCGGCGCGGATCGGGTCCCACGCCGGCAGGACCATGCCGAGCGGGGCCAGCAGGATCCGCTCGGTGCGGGCCGCCAGGTCGGTGAGGAACATCAGCGGGTTGACCGAGAACTCCATGCCCTCGGAGTGGAAGTGGTGCTCGGTCATCATGAGGGCGTCGAAGCCGACCCGGTCCGCGTGCACCGCGATCTCGCGGACCTCATGCAGCAGTCTCTGGTACGACTCGGTGTCCCGCCCGATGGGCCGCTTCGCCTTGGCGTTCGCCTCGGCGCTGTAGCCCGACCCCGGAATCTGCGGATTGAGGAAGATGGCGAACTTCACTGCGTTACCCCTTTGATCCATCGGTTCATGACGAGCAGGAATTCCCTGGGGCGTTCCTCATGAAGGCGGTGGCCCGAGCCGGGCCAGGTCACGGTCGTCGAGGCGGGATGCGTGGACAGCGACTCGTCCCAGGCGGACAGGGCCGGGTCGAAACGGAAGGTGAGCACCGGGCACTCGCGGCGTTTGAGGTAGTCGTCGCAGGCCGGCCGGCTGCCGATCTGCTCCTCGCCGGTGAACAGCCCGGCGAACGCCTCGGCCAGCACGTGCGGCGGCATGGCGAGCAGCCGCCGGGCGTGCCACGTCTTGATCATCGGCGGGGTGACCGGCGTGTAGCACCACTCGTCGATCCGCAACGCGGCGCCGGCGTCCGCCCGCAGCGCCCGTACCTGCGCCGGAGCGGCCGCCGAGATCTCGGGGGGATGGCCGTAGCCCGGATCCACGCAGACGAGCGCCTTGACCCGCTCGGGGTGCTCGACCGCGAGGATGCTGACGATCTGGCCGCCCATCGAGTGACCGACCCCGATGACCTGCGGGACGTCCAGGTGGTCCAGCAGCCGCATGAGATCGGCGGCCATGTCGCGCGGGTGGAACCCGCTCGGCGGCACCGAGGAGTTGCCGTGGCCGCGCAGGTCGACGGCGATGACGCGGTGACGCGCCGCCAGGTCCGGCAGGTGCCAGGCCCATTCCTGGGAGTCCGAACCCCAGCCGTGCACGAGGAGGAGCGGCAGGTCGCCGGTTCCGTCGTCGGTATGGAACAGCCGAACGTCGCCTCCCGGCCGGCCCGGGTCCGCGAGGTCCGCGAACGGCATGGCGCGCCCCTTTCCGTCGTGCCGGCTGCACCGAACAAGCGCACGCTACATCAATCTATAATTACCGAGCAATCGCTTGGTTGAACAACCTTCGGAGGGACGATGAGGCTGGGCGTCACGATGTTCGCCACCGACCGGGCGATGGCCGTCCCGGAGCTCGCCGTCGAGGCCGAGCGGCGCGGGTTCGCCTCCCTCTACCTGCCCGAGCACACGCACATCCCGGTGAGCCGCGCCACCCCGCCGCCGACCGGCGACCCGGTCCTGCCGGAGGAGTACGCGCGGACGCTCGATCCGCTCGTCGCCCTGGCCGCCGCCGCGTCGGTCACCGAACGGATCGTCCTGGGCACCGGCGTCTCGCTCATCGCCGAACGGGAGCCGATCGTCACCGCCAAGGCCGTCGCGACCCTCGACCACCTCAGCGGCGGACGGGTCGCCCTGGGCGTCGGCTTCGGCTGGAACCGCGAGGAGGCCGCCGGCCACGGGGTGCGGTGGGAGACCCGCCGCGATCGTGCCCGCGAACACGTCCTCGCCATGCGCGCCCTGTGGGAGCGCGAGGAGGCGTCGTACGAGGGGGACTTCGTGCGCCTCACCCCGTCCTGGACGTGGCCCAAGCCGGCGCGGCGGATCCCGGTCCTGCTCGGCGGCGCGGCGGGCCCGACGCTCTTCCGGCACATCGCGGAGTACGGCGACGGCTGGCTGCCCATCGGCGGCGCCGGCGTCCGCGAGGCGCTGCCCGCCCTGCGCGACGCCTGCGCCCGCGCCGGCCGCGACCCGGTCCCGATCATCCCCTTCGGTACCGACCCGACCCCCGGCAAGCTCGACTACTACGCCTCCCTCGGCATCGACGAGGTCGTCCTCCGCGTCCCTTCGGGCTCGCGAGAGACGGTCCTCCCAGTCCTCGACACCTACGCCGACGCCTACCTGAGGGCCCACGCCGATGGGGAGCCTTGAGCGGCGAACGGGCGTCTAAGGCGGAGTAACCCGTCATAATGCGCTTCGGGCTGTCTCGGGAGGCTTCGCATGGCACTGGAGGCCGTGGCCGTCGCGGTCGGTAAGGCGCTGGGCCACCACCTCGCCCAGACCTGGCTGACCGGGTGGTCCGCCGAGCGCGAGCGGACGCGAGACCTCGTCGACCTGATGCGGACCAGGTTCCCGGACCGGATCGTGCGCCGCCGGTTCGAGCGGCAGATCGACGACATCGCCGACCAGGTCGCCGAGCGGCTGCTCACGCTGTGCGGGCACGAGTACGGCGGGCTGCGCGAGAACGACAAGGCCGCCGCGCTGGCCGAGGTCGCGCAGACCTTCGCCGACGCCGACCTGTCGGACCGGGCGCTGCTGGCGACCGACCTGGACGCGACGCGCCTCGCCGCGCACGTACGGGCCGGGCTGCCGCGTCGCGCGCTCGACGGGCAGCTCGGGGAGGCCGGAGCGCGGCTGTACGACGTGGTGCTGGACGAGTGCTGCGACTGCTTCGCGCGCATCGTCCAGCAGTTGCCGCAGTTCGGGCCCAGAGCGTCCACCGAGACGCTGGCGCGGCTGACGGCCGTCGCGGACCAGGTGTCGCTGCTGCTGGCGCGCCTTCCCGTCCGCACGCTCGACGCCCCGGAGGGGACGGCCACCGACGAGGCGTTCCGGCGGCGCTACCTCGAACACGTCAGCACCACCCTGGACGTGCTCGAGCTGTTCGGCGTACGGGTCGAGCGGTACCGGCCCCGTACGACGCTGAGCGTGGCCTACATCAGCCTCAGCGTGTCCACGGACGAGGACCCCGCCGAGCACGGCCGGGCCCGGCCGTCCGCCGCCCGTCCGCTGCCGATCGACGAGTGGCGCGGGGACGAGGCACAGGCCACCGAGGCGACGCTGCGGGTCGAGACCGCGCTCGGGCGGGCGCCGCTGACGCTGATCCGCGGGGAGGCGGGATCGGGCAAGAGCACGTTGCTGCGCTGGCTGGCGATCTCGGCCGCGCGCGGCACCTTCACCGGGGATCTCGCGGACTGGAACGGCTGCGTGCCCTTCCTGGTCAAGCTGCGCAGCCACACCGCCGGGTCGCTCCCGTCACCGGAGCGCCTCCTCGAAGGCGTCGCCGACCCGATCGCCGGGCTGATGCCGGCCGGCTGGGCGCACCGGGTGCTCGGCAGCGGCCGGGCGCTGCTGATGATCGACGGGGTCGACGAACTGCCGGGCGCGCGCCGCCGGGCCGTACGACCGTGGCTCGGCGGGCTGCTCGCGGCGTATCCAGGGCTGCGGGTCATCGTCACCTCCCGGCCCGCGGCGGCGAGCGCCGACTGGCTGGCGGGGGAGGGGTTCGCCACCGCCCTGCTGGAGCGGATGACCCCGGCGGACGTCAGGGAGCTGATCCGGCACTGGCACGAGGCCGTACGGGACGCGGGTGACCTGCCCTGCGCACCCGAACAGCTCCCCGGCTTCGAGGCGGCGCTGCTGGCGCGGCTGGAGTCGGCGCCGCACCTGCGGGCCCTCGCCGGCAGCCCGCTGCTCGCCGCGATGCTGTGCGCGCTCAACCTCGACCGGGAGAAGCAACTGCCACGCGACCGGATGGGCCTGTACGCGGCGGCACTGGATCTGCTGCTCGAACGCCGCGACGTCGAGCGCCAGATCGCGGTCGACGACGCCATCGTCCTCGAACGCGTCCAGAAGCTGCTGATCCTGCAGGACCTGGCCTGGCGGCTGTCGATCACCGGGCGGACCGAGCTGCCCAAGGACGCGGTGGTCCGCTGGATCGGCACGCGACTGGCGACGATGCCGAGCGCGCCCACCGACGGCGAAGCGGTGCTGGACCACCTGCTGGAGCGCAGCGGCGTGCTGCGCGAACCGGTGCCCGGGCGGATCGACTTCGTCCACCGGACCGTGCAGGAGTACCTGACGGCCAAGCAGTTCGCCGACGACGGAGACCTCGAACCTCTGCTCGCCCAGGCGCACAGGGACCAGTGGCGCGAGACGATCATCATGGCGGCGGGTCACGCCAACGCCCCGCAACGCGCCGAACTGCTGGCCGGACTGTTCCACCGGATCGCGACCGAACCGCGCCACGCCCGGCGGCTGAAACTGCTCGTCGCGGGCTGCCTGGAGACCCTTCCCGCCATCCCGGTCGAGCTGAGAAGCGCCGTCGACGCCTGCCTCGACGACCTCGTCCCGCCACGCGACCTGACCTCGGCGCGCTCCCTGTCGAACGTCGGCGAGACGATCCTCGACCGCCTGCCCCGCAGCCTGGACGGCCTGACCCCGGCCGCCGCGCGCGCCGTCGTCCGCACCGCCTGGCTGGTCAACGGCCCACGCGCCCTCGACCTGCTCGCCGCCTACGGCACCGACCCTCGCTACCTGGTGCAGGAGGAGCTGATCAAGGGCTGGGAGTACTTCGACCCGGACGACTACGCCCGGCGCGTACTGGCCGACGCCCCGCTCGCCGACCGTATCCTGCACCTCCCATCGCCGCGGCTCTTGAGCGCCCTAAGGCATGTCAGGCAGTTGAGGCGGCTGCGGATCGGCGATCGGCTGGCTGACCTCTCGTTCCTGCATCATCTCGATCAACCGATCACCCATCTCATCCTCAGCGAGCTGGAGTCGGGTGATCTGAGCCCGCTGATGGCTCGCGCCGACAGCCTTGAGTGGCTGAACATCTCGACCTTGACCGTCGTGCGCGACATGGCACCGCTCTGCCAGCTGCCGAAGCTGTGGGGTCTTCGGCTGTCGTCGTCCGGTCTGCGGGACCTGGGCTTCGTCCGCCACCTCCCAACGCTGGACACGCTGATGCTCACGCATCTCGAAGAGGTCACTGACTTCTCTCCACTTCAGGGGCAGACCTCGCTCACGGTCCTCTCGCTCGACGACTGTCCGGCACTGACTGGCCTGGATGTTCTTCCCGCGCTGGACGGAATTGACAGCCTGCACCTCACTGGTTCCGCTCTCGCCTCGGGGCTTGAGGAACTGGTGCGGCGGGTACCGAAGGTGCGCTCGTTGTACGTCAACGGCTCTTCCTGGGTGACCGACCTGCGGCCGCTCGCCGTGTTGGATCTCACGGGGCTCGGTCTCTGGGGCTGTCGCGGCGTCACCGACTTCACCCCGCTCGCCGGGCTTCGCGATCTCCACTTCCTCGACCTCGAGGACACGGGCATCGACGACCTCGCTCCACTGGCCTGGTTGAAGGAGCTGGACACCCTCTGGCTGCGTCACTGCACCGGCGTCGCCGATCTGACCCCGCTCGGCGGGCTGCGCAAGCTGCGGAACGTCTACCTCAAGGGCGTGGTCCCCGGTATCGATCTGGCACCGCTGGCCGGGCTGCGCAAGGTCACCGTCTACATCGAGCACGGTCAGGACGTGCGCAACGGGCATCTGCTCGGGCGCCGGCTGCAGGTCGGCTGATCAGTCGAAGACGATGACCGAGCGGGCGACGGCGCCGGAGCGTACGTGGTCGATCGCGTCGTTGATCTTGTCGAGGGGGACGCGTTCGCTGACGAGGCGCTCCAGGTCGAGGCGGCCGCGGCGGTGCAGGTCGGCCAGGAGAGGGAGGTCGCGGCGCGGCACGGCGTCGCCGCCCTGGGTGCCCAGCAGGCGCCGGGAGGCGAACAGCGTCTGCGGGGGGATCGACAGCGGCCGGCCGGCGGGCGGGCTGCCGACCATCACGGTGGTGCCGCCCGGCTGCGTCGCCGCGAACGCCTGAGCGAGCACGTCGACGTTGCCGGTGACGTCGAAGGCGTAGTCGGCGCCGCCGCGTACGATCTCGCCGACCTGGGCGGGCAGGTCCTCGGCGAGGATCGTGTGCGTCGCGCCGAACTCCTCGGCGAGCGTCAGTTTGGCGGGTACGACGTCGGCCGCGATGACCGTCGTGGCGCCCGCGAGGACCGCGCCCTGGACGACGTTCAGGCCGACGCCGCCGCAGCCGACGACGAGCACGCTCGCCCCCGTCTCGACGCGGGCGGTGTTCAGGACGGCGCCGACGCCGGTGACGACGGCGCACGCGGTCAGGGCGAGGAGGTCGAGCGGCGCCTCGGCGCGTACCTTGACGCAGGCGGCCTCGCCGACCACGGCGTACTCCGCGAACGACCCGATGCCGATCATGGGCCGGGCGGGGACGCCGTCGACCGTCAGGCGGGTCGTGCCGTCGCCCATCAGGCCCATGATCGCGTTGAGTCGCGCGGGGCCGGAGCACAGGTGCACGCGGCCGCGCGAGCAGTTGCGGCAGCGCCCGCACGGGCCGTTCATCGCGATGACCACGTGGTCGCCCGGCCGTACGCTCGTGACGCCCGGACCCACCTCGGCCACCACGCCCGCGCTCTCGTGACCGAGCACCAGCGGCGGCTGCCGCGCGACCGGGCTGTGGCCGTCGAGCGCCTTGATGTCGGAGCCGCACACCCCGGACGCGGCGATCCGCACGAGGACCTCGCCGCTCTGCGGCGGCTGGACGCGTATCTCGGTCAGCTCCATCGGAACGCCGAACTCCCGGACCACCGCCGCGCGCGCCACCCGTTCTCCAGCCATGGAGGGGACGGTAACACCAAGCATTTGCTTGGTCGAGTGACCGGCGAGAGGTCGCCGGTCTAGAATCCAGTTCGGCGACGAGGCGGGGAGGCCGCGTGAGCGAGCGGAGCGAGCGAGCCATGAGCGCAGTGCCTCTGGTCACTCCTCCGATGGAGGAGGGCGTGTGAGTGAGCGGAGCGAGCGAGCCATGAGCGCAGTGCCTCTGGTCATTCCTCCGACGAAGGAGGTCGCATGACCGGAGCGTGGACGGCCATGCAGCGGGTGTTCGAAGAGCGGGACCGGCAGGACTTCGACGAGGCCCGGATCGCCGACCTCGCCGAGCTGGCCGCGCGCGTACGGGAGCTGTCGGAGCTGGTCGTCCTGACCCGCGCCGACCAGAGCGAGGTCGCCGCCGTCGCCCACGAGGTCGAGCTGCTGACCCGGCGGCTCGCCGAGGCGGGGCGGGGCATCCCGCCGGGCGCCCAAGTGGGCGAGGGCGGGATCGTCCGCCAACTCGGCAGCCCGGTCACCGGTGCGTTGAACCCCCTCGCCCCGCCGATCGAGATCAGCGTTTCGCCTGACGGGACCGCGCGCAGCGAGTTCACCCTCGGCGTGCTGTACGAGGGTCCTCCGGGCTTCGTCCACGGCGGTGTGTCGGCGATGGTCCTCGACCACCTGTCCGGCGTCGCCGCGTCCGCCAACGGCACGCCGGGCATGACGGCGGGACTGGACCTGCGCTACCGGCGGCCGACGCCGCTCGGCGTTCCGCTGTCCGCCGAGGCGAAGGCGGTCCGCGTGGAAGGCCGCAAGACGTTCGTCGAGAGCCGCATCTTGGGCCCGGACGGACGGGTCACCGTGGGGGCGGCTGCCGTCTTCATCGGCTTCTCAGCGTAAGAAACACCGGCCGTCAGGCCAGTGAGGGAACGTTGCGCCCTCCTTGGGCTGCCGGCGGTGGTGGTTAGGGTGCGGGCATGCGGTTCCGGCTTGCGCCCACGCCCGCTCAAGAGCAGGCGCTGCTGGACCACTGTTCGCACGCCCGATATGTGTGGAACCTGGCGATCGAACAGCATCAGCACTGGCAGCCGGGCCGGGCGAGCGCGCCGGGCTATGCCGAGCAGTCCCGCCAGTTGACCGAGGCGAGACGAGAGTTCCCGTGGTTGGCGGCGGGGTCGCAGACGCGCCGGGCACGAACGTGCGCGCCAAGGCCGGGCTGAACCGGTCGATCCAGGCGGCCGGTTGGGGTCTTCTGGTGACCCGCTTGGAGCAGAAGGCGCGGGACCGGGTGGAGAAGGTAAATTCCGCGTACACGTCTCAGATATGTCATGCCTGTGGGCATCGCGCTGCGGAGAGCCGTGAGAGCCAAGCGGTTTTTCGTTGTCGCGCCTGTGGGCATGTCGATCATGCGGATGGGTGCTCAGCGCGGTGGGCTGAACGACGGCCCGCCGCCCGGCCGGCCGGGCTCGGTGTAGGACTCCAGCTCGGCCGCCATGCCCGAGAGCTCGAGCCCCTGCCGGCCGAGGTTGCGGCTCAGCGCGTCCATGATGGTCAAGGTGACGTGCAGGAATACGTCCGGGGCGAGCCGGCGGACGTCGTCGGCGTACACCCGGTGGGACTCCGGGTTTCCGGTGAGCGCGGCGAACACGCCGGTGCGGACCCGCTGGCTCATCGACCGCCAGACCTGTTCCTGCTCGGGGGTGGCGCCCTTACGCCAGGGGCCGTCGTAGTCGAGTGTCCGGATCAGGTCCCCGGCGGGCTCGCCCGCACGCAGGTCCCACAGCACCGCCCAGAAGGCGATCAGCCAGTTCATCCCGGTGAGGACTCGCAGCGGATCGGTGTCCAGCGCGCCGAACAGCTCCGCCTGCGGCCCGGTGCTCTCCCGGAACGCGAGCGCCTCGAGCCGGACGATGTCGTCCATGGCCAGCAGGTCGGAAGGGGGACGGCGCAGCACGGTGGAGCGCCCGGACACCAGATCGCGCAACTCGACCACGTCGGCCTCGGACAGGCGCGACCATGTGTACGACCCCGGCACGATCACCATCGTAAGACGCGGCCACGACGGTATGGGTTTCCTCGACCTCACGTGAACAACTGACCACCGTTCACGTCGATGGTCGCGCCGGTGATCGCCTTGGCCCCGTCGCCGGCCAGGAAGATCACCGCGCGGGCGACGTCCTCCTCGGTCGCGATCCGCCGGAGCGCCATGGCGCCGACGTCGTGGTCGTACACGGCCTGGAACGTCGTGCCCTCGTCCCGCGCGCGCGTCTCCATCCACGTTGTGAGCGCGTCACTGGCGATCCAGCCCGGCGCGACGCAGTTCACCCGGACGCCCAGCGGGCCGAGCTCGTCGGCGAGGCAGTGGGACAGCAGGTGGACGCCCGCCTTGCCGGTGGCGTAGTCGCTCCGGCCGGCATAGCCGGCGCGGCTCGACAGGGAGGTCACGTTGACGATGGATCCGCCGCCGCCCTCGACCATGTACGGGGCGAGGTAACGGCAGGTGAGGAGGGTCCCGTACGTCGCCGTCTCCACCGCCGAACGCCAGAGCTCGAGGTAGCCGGGGTCCATGTCGAGGACGTTCTTGCGGTGGGTGCCGGGGAACGCCGCGTTGACGAGCACGTCGATCCGGCCGAACCGGTCGGCGGTCGTGCGGGCCAGCGCCTGCACCTGGTCGGGGTCCCGTACGTCGGCGGGCACCGCGAGCGCTCCGGTGGCGGCCGCGGTCTGCTCCAGGGCGGCCCGCGAGCGCGCGGACACCACGACGCGCGCGCCCTCTTCGACCATCAGCCCCGCGAGCGTACGGCCCAGGCCCGGGCCGGCCCCGGTGATGACAGCGACCTTTCCCGACAGCACTGGACCTCCCGAGGTGACGCGACGCCGCATCGTACCAAGCGGACGCTAGCTCGGTGTGTGTCGCCCCGCCGAATCCGCCGAAGAGGCGGAATTCCGATAAATGTCTGCCGTGGAAACGTGCGAACGCGCCTTCCGTAATTTCTGCCGACCCCGTGTTACCGTCGGCCCTGGGAAAGAATTGATCTTCACCTACGGTATTTATCGCGCGATGCAGCGTTCCAAGGAAATGGTGCACCAATGCGTAATCTTCGGATGAGCGCCGTGGTTCCCTCTCCTCTGGCGACGGTGACGGCCTCGGCCGCCATCGGGTCCCTTTGCGTCCTCGTCGCCGCGGCCGTCTCGTCCCTCGCCCCCGCCGCCGCGTCTCCGGAGCGCGGCGGCGTCACCGCCTCCACGGCCGGCCGGGATTCGTGGCCGGTCGCCGGCGCGTCCGACGGCGCCGGGCCGAGGCGGCGCGAACCCCGCCGGACCGTGAGAGCCCCCATGGCCGATCCCGGGCCGCGTCCGCGGCCCACCCCCGCCCCGACCGTGACCGTCACCGCGTCTCCCACCGTGACCAGGACCACGACCGCCACCGCCACCACGACCGCGACGCGGACCCTAACCGCGGACACCACCGCCCCCCCCGCCCCCACACCACCCCCACCGGCCAGTGCGAAGTCCGACGGCATCAACGTCTCGATCGGCGCCAGTCCGTCGGCGTCCGCCTCCCGGACGCCGACCGCCTTCCCCCGGCCGCGCCGTACGCCGCTGAAGAACTTCATCGCGCGGTGCGATCCGCGCGTCTACTTCCGCCTCCGATTCCAGAAGCCGGTCGACCTGTTCGTGCCGGACTCCTATTACGTCGACGGCCCCGGCGGTGACATCCAGGTCTGGATCAGGCGGGTCCACCTCGTCCGGCTGCACGTCGAGCTCGAGAAAGAGGTCGACACCGACGTCACCGTGCAGAACTTCCTCGCCCGCGTCAGAAAGGAACTGCGGCCGGAGGTCGAGCAGGAGCATTCCGTGGAGAGCGGGCACCAGTACACCGTTCACGTCACCAAGGGAATGATCGGGCATGTGCGGTACCGCGTGTTCGGCCTGAAAGTCGGCTTCGACGAGTGGAAGATCTTCCACAACTGCGGCCGGCTGAGGATCAACACGGGCGTCGCCACGTTCCCCACCATCCGGGAGGGCTGGAAGTTCTGGGAGACGAAGGCCTGGCCGACCGTGGGAGAGGGGCGGAGAGCGGGGCGGAGGCCGGGCCGGGCCAGGGCCGGGAGACCCACTCGTGAGACGAAGGGGCGCGAGCCCACCCTGGAGCGCGAGCTCACCGAGGGGCATGGCGGGCCGTTGCGCCGCCACGAGAACTATCCGAGCCAGACCGCGGGCGAACGGAAGTGACCGCCGCCTGACGGGCGGGGGTCCGCCCGAGCCGTACGACTCCTGCCGAGCGGGAGCCGCCGTTGACAGCGGCCGGACCGCTTTCTACGCTTCACCAAGCGGTCGCTAGGTTGGGTGGAGGTCGCGTGACGGCACTGGCCACGGACATCGGCGGCACCTTCACCGACGTGGTCCTCGTCGCGGACGGCCGGGTGCACGTCGCCAAGACGCTGACGACCCCGGACGACCCGACGGAGGGGCTGCTGCGCGGCGTCCGCCGGGTGCTCGCCGACGCGGGAGTCGCGCCCGCGTCGGTCGACCGGTTCACGCACGCGACGACGCTCGCCACCAACGTCATCCTCGAACGCCGGGGCGCCGCCGTCGCGTTCGTCACGACGCGAGGCTTCCGCTCGATGCTCGCGCTCGGCCGCCAGGCGCGCGTCGAGGAGGAGCGGTACGACCTGGCGTACTCGCCGGGCGAGCCGCCGGTGCCCCTGACCCACACCTTCGAGGTCGCCGAACGCCTCGCCGCCGACGGCACCGTCCTGACCCCGCTGGACGAGGACGCCGCCCGGCGGGTCGCCGAGCGCGTCGCGGACCTCGGCGTCGCCGCCGTGGCGATCTGCCTGCTCCACTCCCATGCCAACGACGCCCACGAGCGACGACTCGCGTCGATCATCGCCGAGCGGCTTCCGGCGGGCACCCCCGTCGTGGCCTCCTCGGCGGTCTGGCCGGAGGTCGGCGAGTACGAACGGGCGACGACCACGCTCATGTCCGCGTACGTCGGTCCCGTCATGGGCGCCTACCTTCGCCGGCTGCGCGATCGCCTGGCCGAGGCCGGCATCACGGCGCCGGTGCACGTCATGGAGTCGGCGGGCGGCGTGCTGCCGGCGGAGCTCGCCGCCTCCCGCGCCGTCTACACGATCGAGTCCGGCCCGGCCGCCGGAGTGGTCGCGGCCGCCCGCGAGGGCGCCCGCCACGGGCTCGCCGACCTCATCTCCTTCGACATGGGCGGCACGACCGCCAAGGCCGGGCTCGTACGGGACGGGCGCCCGGGCGTCACCCATGAGTTCCAGGTCGGCGGCAAGGGCAGCTTCGGCGGACGGCGGCCGGGCACCGGCGTGCCCATCAAGGTCCCGGCGATCGACCTGGCCGAGGTCGGATCGGGCGGCGGCTCGATCGCCTGGGTGGAGGCCGGAGCGCTCCGGGTCGGCCCGCGATCCGCCGGGGCCGCGCCCGGTCCGGCGTGCTACGGGCGCGGCGGCACGCTGCCGACGGTCACCGACGCCGACCTCGTGCTCGGCTACCTCGACCCGGACGGCTTCGGCGACCTCCGCCTCCGGCCCGACCTCGCCGAGGACGCCATCGCCCGCCACGTCGCCAAGCCGCTCGGCGTCGACGTCGTCGAGGCGGCCGCGGCGGTCCACGACATCGCCGGCGCGCAGATGGGGACCGCCGTGCACGTCGTCACGGTCCGGCGCGGCATCGACCCGCGCGGCTTCACCCTGGTCGCCCTGGGCGGCGCGGCCCCGACGCACGCCGCCGGGCTGGCGGAGCGGTTCGGGATCCGCCGGGTGCTCGTCCCGGCGCGCTGCGGCGTCGGATCGGCGGCCGGGTTGCTGCACGCCGACCTGGCGATCGAGCGGTCGCGGTCGTTCCTCGCCCCGGCCGCCGCGGCCGACCCGGCGGCGCTGGAGACGGTGCTCGCCGACCTGGAGGCGGCCTGCCGCGCCGACCTCGGCCTCGGCGACGCGCGCGGCCGGGTCACGCGTTCGGTCGGCCTCCGGTTCGCCGGGCAGGCGCACGCCTTCACCGTCGAGCTCCGCCCCGGACCGGTCACCCGCGACGTCATCGAGGCCGCGGTCGAGGAGTTCTACGCCCGGTACCGCGAGTCGTACGGCATCGACCTGCGCGACCCCGCGGAGCTGACCGTCGCCCGGGCGCGCGTGTCCCTGCCCGCAGGAGCAGCGGACCCGGGCGGGGCGGACCCGCCGCGTCCGGCTCCGGACCGGACCCGGCGGGCGTGGTTCGGCGGGGCGTTTCGCGAGGTGCCGGTGCGCGAGCGGACCGCCTGCGTCCCCGGCGAACGGTTCACCGGCCCGTGCGTCGTCACCGAACCGCAGGCGTCGCTGGTCGTGCCGCCCGGCTGGAGCGGCGTCCTCGACGACCACGGCGCCGTCTCGCTGGAGAGGGAGGGCACGGATGCGTGAGGACCTGACCGCCGAGATCCTCCGCAACGCCCTTCGCGTCGCGGCCGAGGAGGCGAGCATCGTCGTCGTCCGCTCGGCGTACTCCACCTTCATCGTCGAGGGGGCGGACGCGGCGGCGGCGATCCTCGACGCGAGCGGGCGCCTGGTCGCGCACTCGCTGTCCACCGCGCTCGTGCAGTGCGCGAGCCTGCGCAGCGCCCTCCCGTACGTCATCGACGCCTACCCGCTCGCCGGCATGCGCCCGGGCGACGTCTTCTGCTCCAACGACGTCTACCAGGGCGGCGTGCACGCCAACGACCTCCTGGTCTTCCGGCCGGTCTTCGTCGACGGGAGCCCGGCCTACTTCACCGGCACGCTCATCCACGTCGCGGACCTGTCGGGCCTGTCCGCCGGCGGGATGGCCAGCGACGCGGCCGACGTGTTCCTCGAGGGGCTGCAACTGCCGCCGGTCCGGGTCGCCACCGCCGCCGGGTGGGACGAGGGCCTCACGCGGGTGCTCGCCGCCAACAGCCGTACCCCCGACCGGCTGCTCGGCGACCTGCGGGCGCTGGTCGCCGGGGTCAACGTCGCCGCGCGCCGGGTCGAGGCGCTCGCCGCCGAACAGGACCTCGCGGCCGGGATCGACGGCTATCTCGCCCACACCGAGGCGCGGATGCGCGAGGAGCTCGCGCGGCTGCCGAGGGGCGGCTACGCGGGGGAGTACGCCGTCGAGGACGGCGCCGACCGGCACTGGGTCCGCGTCGCGGTGACCGTGCACGACGACGGGGTCCTCGTCGACTTCGCGGGCACCGATCCGCAGGTCGCCCGGCCGGTCAACTCCGGGTTCTCGCAGACGCTCGGCGGCGTGATGTACGCGCTGCGCTGCTTCGTCGATCCGGCACTGCCGATGAACGAGGGCTGCTTCGCGCCGGTCGAGGTGCGGATGCCCGAGGGGAGCCTCGTCAACTGCACGAAGCCGTACCCGGGCGGCGGCCGGTGGGCCACCGTGGCGGCGGCCGAGGAGGCCGTCTTCGCCGCGCTCACGCGGGCGCTGCCGGGTCGCGGCGCGGCCGCCTCCGGCATCCTGCAGGCCTTCAGCGTCAGCGGCGTCACACGCCCGTGGCTGCACATGGCGTTCGAACTGGGCGGCATGGGCGCGCGGTACGGCCGCGACGGACCGGACGCGACCGGCGCGCTGTTCGGCGGCGGCCGCAACATCATCCCGCAGGTCGAGCCCATCGAGGCGCGGCTGCCGGTCCGGATCGAGGAGGTCGCGCTGATCCCCGACTCCGGCGGGCAGGGCCGCTGGCGGGGCGGGCTCGGCACGCGCACGGTGATCCGGGTGCTCGAGGACGCGCACGTCGACACGCGCGGCGACCGGTTGCGCCACCCGCCCGCCGGGGCGGAGGGCGGCGCGCCCGGCCGGGCGGGCGGCTACTTCCGCGAACGCGCCGACGGCACCCGCGAACCGCTGCCGCCCAAGGCGACGCGCTCTCCGCTGCGCGGGGGCGAGGCGTTCGTGGTCGAGACGTCCGGCGGCGGTGGCTATGGCGACCCGGCCGACCGCGATCCGGACGTCGCGGCACGGGACCTGCGCGACGGGAGGGCCACCCGGTGAAATTCGGCGTCCCCCTGGGGCTCGTGCATCCCGGGATCTGGCGGGACCTGACGGTCGAGGCCGACCGCCTCGGCTTCGAGTCGGTGTGGATGCCCGAGCACCTCGTCTTCGCCACCGACCTGTCGACCGCCGCGTATCCCGGTACCGGCCGGCCCGGCATCGTGCCGTCCACCCCGCTGTTCGACGCGCCGGCCCACCTGTGCGCGCTCGCCGCCGTCACCGAACGGATCCGGCTCGGCACGGCGGTGTACCTGTTCGCGCTGCGCCACCCGTTCGTCGCCGCGCGGGCGTTCGCGACGCTCGACCACGTCTCCGGCGGGCGTGCCATCGCGGGCGTGGGTGCGGGCTGGTACGCGGGGGAGTGGCAGGCGACGGGGATCGACTTCGCGAGCCGGGGCCGGCGGCTGGACGAGGCCATTGACGTGGCCCGCCGCCTGTGGAGCGAGGACGTCGTCGAGCACCACGGCGAGTTCTTCGACTTCGGCGAGGTCGCCTTCGAGCCGAAGCCGCGCGGCATCCCGATCCTCGCGGGCGGGGAGTCGCCCGCCGCCCTGCGCCGCGCGGTCGCCCGGTGCGACGGCTGGATCGGCATGCCGCACACCCTCGCGTCGGTACGCCCGCAACTGGACCGGCTCCGCCGCCACCTCGCCGACCGCGACCGGCCCTTCGAGATCACCGTGCACGCGTACGAACTGGCCGGGCCGGAGGAGATCGGCGCGTGGGCCGCGCTGGGCGTGGACCGCGTGATCGTACGGCCGTGGACACGCACCGGCGAGGCCCTCGACGCGCTACGGCGCTTCGCCGCCGAGTACGGGATCGCCCGTCGTTAACGCGGCGGCGTCACCACGACTTGGTGCACTTGGTGTTGAGCGTGTCGGTCGTGGCGCAGGAGTGCGACTTGTAGCCGGAGTCCTTGTGCCAGCCGCCGTACACCCACACGCCTTGCCCCTTGTCCTGGTAATGCCAACTGTAGGAGCTGTGCGAGGACTTGCGGACCAGCGCGAAATAGCAGGTGGAGGCGCCCGCGTACCGGTAGTAACGGCCGCGGACGTACCACTTGCCCTTCGACTTCTCGGCGTCCATGGCCGCGTAGCAGCCGTAGCTCCTGACGCCCTTGACGATGTTCCAGTGGATCGTGCTGTCGGCGTGGACGGTGCCGGCCGGGCTCGCGGACGCCGGGGCGCTCAGCGCGACGACCGCCGCCGCGCCGGCCAGCCCGGCCACGAGTATCCGCCTGATGGGTGTCATTTCCCGTGTCACCTCGCTGCATTCTTCGATCAGTAAGGAAAGACCACGGGATGCTAGCGAGATGGTCTGCCGGTATTTGTGACTTTCGCGGCAGAAGGTCACCGCAGGAATGGACTGATCCGGAGGAAAGAGCGTCCGGGGGCGCGCTCGCGTGCGGGAGGGAAGGGCGGGGCGGCCCCGCTGCCACTCAGGGCCGCCCCGCCGCCGCCTCGTTCAACCGGACGCGCTCGGCCGCCGAGACGGTTCACCCGAGGACCAGCCCGCGATGGCTGCCGCAGGAGCGCCGGCCCATATGTCCACTATATCGATCGGGATTGCAAAGTAAAGCCCTCTTCCGTCCTCCGTCGCCGTCAGCGGGCGGAGAGGGCGGCCAGCACCGGCTCGTACATGGCCATGCGGATCTTGGCGACCGTTCCGCCGTCCTTGGCGGCCAGGGGAGCGGCGGCCTCGATCGCCGCGGGAAGGACCTCGGCCTCCGGGGCGGTCCGGTGGACGATGCCCGCCTCGCGCGCCTCCTCGGCGCCGTAGCGCCGGCCGGTGACCATGGCCTCGTGCGCGACCAGGTTCGACAGCCGGGACTGGACCAGGGCGGCCATGCCGGGCGTGAAGGAGAGCCCGAGGTCGACCTCGGGCAGGCAGAAGTAGCCGCGGTCGCCGCGCATGACGCGGTGGTCGTGGGTCAGGGCGAGCATGGCCCCGGCGGCGAACGCGTGACCGTTGATCGCGGCGACCGTGGGCATCGGCAGGGTGAGGAACCGCGCGAACACCGCGTGGACCCGGTGCAGGTAGGGCTCGAACTGGTCGGGGTTCCCGGTCAGCCATTCCAGGTCGAGGCCGTTCGAATAGAACTTGCCGGCGCCGATCGTCACCAGGGCGCGCCGCCCCTCCGCGGACTCGAGTTCGCCGAGCGCCTTCTCGAGCTCGTCCAGGAAGCCGGGGCTGAAGCGGTTCTCGCCCGCGTCCATGCGAAGGATGTGAACGTCCCCGTCCCGCCGTAGCTCGATCATGCCGTCTCTCCCGTTGCTACTGATGAGTAACTGCTGGGACGAGCATCTCATCTCCGCGCCCGTCAGGGCAGGGGCGTGGCGGCGCGAGCGGGCGGAGACCGGGACGTCCGGGTCCGGCCGAGGCCGGCCCGGTCTCGCCGGTATTTCGGCCCCGTGGCGAGGCGCGCGCCCGATAGCCTGGGAGCCAGTCGCGTCCGGCGGGAGCGTTCCCCCGAGCACCCGAGCAGAAGAGGGACGGCATGAGCGAGGAGTCCGGATCCGTCGAGATCCTGTTCGTCGACGGCGCAGACGTGCCCATCAAGCACAAGCACGCCGACCGCATGATCGTCATGCGCGACGCCGCCAAGCCCGACGGCGACGCGCTGTACTACACCCCCGCCGAGTGGGAGGCGTTCATCCTCGGGGTCAAGGACGGCGAGTTCGACGACATGGTGGAGGACGCGCCGAAGCCCCCGCAGAGCTCCTGACGGAGCCGTCCGCCGCCTGAGGCGGGTCCGGCGCGGTGGTCAGCCGTCCTGGAGGACGCGGTCCCGCCGGAGCTGCGCGGAGACCCGCCGCGGATCGCCCGGCGGCAGCACCGCCGCCAGCTTCATGAGGATCTCCAGGTCGTCGGCCGCCGCCTGCGCGTAACACCACAGCGCCTCGGAGTCGCCACGGTGCAGTAGCTGCCGGCGGAGCTGCGCGGTCAGCTCGTCCCGCGCCGCCTGCACGGCAGGGGACTCCGAGCGAGGCAGCAGCGGCCCCGGATACAGGCGTACGGCCGCCGCGACGTCTCCGGCCGCCAGCAGCCGCCGTACGGTCAGGAAGTCGGCCTCCACCTCGCAGTCGAGGCGGTACGGCTTGGCCCGGACGATGTTCCCGAGCTGGCCGCGGAGCCGATGGATCTCCGCGCGCACGGTGGCCGGATTGCCCTCGTCCCCGTAGAGGTACAGCGACGACTGTTCGCAGGACAGGCCGCTCGGGTGCAGCGCCAGCAGCGCGAGCAGCTCGGCGTGCCGCAGGGACAGGGGGACGCGCCGGCCATCGAGGAAGGCGCACGGTTGTTCGTCGCCGAGCAGCCGCAGGGTGAGCGAGCACCGGTCGTCCGAGCCGGCGGCGCGCAGGAGATACGCCTGGCCCAGCGTCTCCGCCACCGCGGTACGGCCGTCGGGCAGCGCGACCCGGGCGCCCGCCTCCGGGACCACGACCCGTCCGCCCCGCCACCCGTCGGGGTCCGCGACCAGGATCCGCCCGGTCGTCGTCACCAGGGCACGGGTGTCGCCGCGCACGTGCCGGAGGTACCGGGCGCGCAGGCACTCGTCGCGGTGGTTCATCTCCAGCGTCAGCCAGGCCTCGGCGAGCCGGGCCGCGGCCTCCACGAGCGCGACGACGGCCGGGTGCAGTTGGTCGACCGTCGCGCTGATGTCCACGCACCCGATCACCTCGTCGGTGTCCGGGTCGACGACCGGCGCGCCGGCGCACGACCAGGGCTGGAGGACGCGCACCAGGTGGTCGGTGGCCTGGACGTAGGCCGGTGCCCGGGTGCTGAGCGCCATGCCGATGCCGTTGGTGCCGATGGCCTCCTCGGACCAGCGGAACCCCTCGATCAACCCGACGGTGTCCGCCTGCCGCCGTACGTCGCTCGGGCCCTCGCTCCACAGCACCCGCGCGTCGCCGTCGGTGATCACCATCAGCTGGGTGGTCGCGTCGGCGACGCCGCGCAACGTGTCCCGCAGCCGCGGCAGGTGCCGGTCAAGGGGATGAGCGGCCCGTACGTCCGCGACCCGCGCGGCGTCGATCGCCTGCGGCGCCGCCCGCATCTCCGGGTCGACCCCCGCGTCCAGCGAACGGCGCCACGACTCACGGATCAGCGTGCGGTCGGCGCGGGCCTGCCCGGCGCCGGCCGCCTCGTGCAGCACGGCGGTCCGGAGATCGCAGTCCGCGGGGTTGTCGCACACGTGGCTGCTTCGCATGGCGCTTCTCCACTGGGGGCGTGTCTGCCCCGAGCATTGGGGCTGCGGCCCCCGGCCGCAAGCGATTCGGCCAAACTGGCGACCTGCGATCATCGCCCTGGGTCATCGGGCGGTTGCAACGTGTTTGCAACCCTGCTTCGTCTACCGTACGTTCCACGACCGCAACGGGGCGTCACCTTTCCGCTCCGGGCCGCGGTCGTCCGTGGCGGTCAGCCCGGACCCGTGAGAGGGGACGGATCCGGTGCGCCGTGCACGCGCCCGCCGCCGTTGGGCTCGCCGGGAGAGGAGCGCCCCGGCGGCGGGCGGCCCATCCCCGGGTCACTCCGGCCGGGAGAGGAGCGCCCCCCGGGGCGGGCGGACCGTCCTCGGGTCACTCCGGGCGGGGCACCGCCGCGCCGTACAGCAGCAGGCGGAGCGCCTCGGCGGTGCCGGAGGGGTCGCCGGTCGCCAGGCGGCGGACCGCGAGGCCGTACAACAGCGCGACCACGGTGGGGGCCTTGGCCTCCGGGTCGGGGATGTCCAGGGCCGTCAGGATCGCGGTGGCCAACTGGTCGTAGGCCGCCATCGAGCGGACCGCGGCCTCCCGGACCAGCGGGTCGCGGGAGGCGTGCAGGTGCAACTCCAGGGTGGCGACCTCTTCGGGGCCGTCCGGCAACGCGGCGATGGCGCGCTCGGTCTCGACGACGGCCTGTTCCGGGCCGATCCCCTCGAGCCGCGCGGCGATCTCGCTGATCCGGCCGATCTCCTCGTCGACGTACCGGCTGAGGGTCTCCCGCAGGAGTTCGGCCTGGCTGGGGAAGTGGTAGGTCAGCGAGCCCAGCGCGACGCCGGCGGCGGTCGCGACCCGCCGGTTGGTGACCGCGCCGACCCCATGCTCGCCGATCAGGCGCAATGTGGCGAGCAGGATGCGTTCTCGTGTGTCTTCCATCGCCGGGCAAGTCTGGCGTATCCCGACCTTCTCCTTGAGGCCCTTCTCGGATTATCGTTCGTTCGAACGAACGAATCCAGCCTTCGGGGGGATCCTGTGATCGACGGACTCACCACGGACGCCGCCCGGCTGGCCAGGGGCGACGTCTCCGCTCGCGAGCTGGTCGAGTACTCCCTCGACCGCATCGAGCACGACACGCTCGGCGCCTTCCGCGTGACCTGCGCCGAGCAGGCCCTCGACGAGGCGGACCGGGCCGACCGATGGCGCGGGCGGGAGCGTCCTCCACTGCTCGGCGTCCCCGTCGCCATCAAGGACGACACCGACCTGGCGGGGCACATCACGCCCTTCGGCTGCCGCGGCAGCCACCAGCCGAAGACAGCCGACAGCGAGGTCGTGCGGAAGCTGCGCGCGGCCGGCGCGATCATCGTCGGCAAGACCAACACGAGCGAGCTCGGGCAGTGGCCGACCGGGGAGACCGGCTTCGGGACCGTGCGCAACCCCTGGGACCGCGAGCGCACGCCGGGCGGGTCGAGCGCGGGTTCGGCGGCGGCGGTCGCGGCCGGCATGGTCTCCGGCGCGCTCGGCTCCGACGGCGCCGGCTCCCTGCGCATCCCCGCCGCGTGGACCGGGCTGGTCGGCCTCAAGCCGCAGCGCGGCCGCGTCTCCATCTGGCCGCACATCGACTCCTTCTACGGCATCGCGGTCGCCGGCCCCCTGACCCGTACGGTCGAGGACGCCGCCCTGCTCCTGGACGTGCTCACCGGCAGCCACCCCGAGGACATCCACCGTCCGCCGGCCCCCGCCGAGCCGTACCGGCGTGCCGCCGAACGTGAACCGGGGCGGCTGCGGATCGCGCTGTCGTTCCGCACGCCGTTCGGCGTGCCGTCGGCGGTCGACCCGGAGATCCGGGCCGCGGTGCTGCGTCTCGCGGACGTGCTCACCGACCTGGGCCACGACGTGTTCCCCGCCGAGCCGGACTACGGCCTGATCGGCCTGAACTTCCTCCCGCGCGGAACCGCCGGGGTGGCCGACTGGCTCGAGGCGACGCCCGACGCCGAGCCCGAGCCCGCGACCATCACCGAGGCGTTCCTCGGCCGGCACTTCGGGCGCCGGCTGGTGCCGATCGCGCGCCGTCTGGAGCCCCGGACGGCCCGCCGCGTCGGACGGATCTTCGAGCGTGCCGATGTCGTGCTCACCCCGACCACCGCGCGGCTCCCGCTGCGCATCGGCGCGCTGGCCGGCCGCGGCTGGCTCGCGACCGGCCATCTGGCCGCCGGGGCCTGCCCGTTCTGCTGGGCGTGGAACGTCCTCGGCTGGCCGGCCATCGGCGTGCCCGCCGGGCTCAGCGCGGGCGGCCTGCCCATCGGCGCCCAGTTCCTCGGCCGGGAGAACGACGAGGCGACCCTCCTGTCCCTCGCCACCCAGCTCGAGGCCGCCGAACGCTGGCCCGACCGCCACCCCGCCGACACCGAGAAAAGCGTCCACGGCATGGCGTAGCACCGGAACCCGTATCCGTTGATCCCTGGCGTCCGCTGCTCCCTGAAGGCGGCAGACGCCGGGGATCAAGGCGGCGGGGCTCGAAGCGGGGCGGACTCTTCGGTCTTGTCCGGCTTGGGGGTGCGTTTAAGCGATCTGTTCCTTCAGCGGGTAATCGCCGGGCTTCGGCCGCGTAGCTTGGCGGATATGGCGACCTTCAGCGGTCGGAGGCGGTCAAGGGAGCTCGCGTGGGCGGCCTTCCGGCCGTCCGTCGGGGCGCTCGCTCTGATACCGGGCATCGTGCTCGTCGGCTGCGGGTCGTCGGGCGTGCGGACGACGGCGTACGGCCGGACGGCGGGCTCCTCGAACCCGTCCGGTGCGCAGCACATGATCGCGGTCCCGGGCTCCTTCGACGACTACACGCGGATGACCGGCGCGGACGCCGACCGGGTCATCCAGACCATTCGCAACGCCCAGGCGCAGCAGAACTCGGTGTACGCCGCAAAGATGAAGATCGGCGTCTACCAGCGGCGCGGGGACGCCCGGCAGCGGCTCGCCTTCCTCGGGCTGGCGGCCGGCGACCACCCGACCATCGCGAAGGAACTGCGAACCAACCCACCGTCCTTCGAGGTGGACTCCGCCCTCGCGGCCATGCCGCTGACCGGTCCCAAGGACTACCCGCCGGGACCACTCGGCGGCGTCCTGCGCTGTGCGCCGGGATCGCACGGCGGCGCCGGCTGCGCGTGGGGCGACGGCTCCACTGTGGGCGTGGTCGCCAGTTCGATCGCCTCCGCCGACGAACTGGCGCGCGTGACCCTGGCCCTGCGCAAGGCCGCCGAGCGCTGAGCGACGCGCCCAGGCGCCTCGACACGGATCATGACCTCGTCGTCGGCAAGCAGCACGCGGATCATCGATCACCCCTTCGCAGCCGGTCGGCGGGCGTTATGACGTCCTTGGCGACGAGCCGGCCGTCCGCGAAGCACAGCCGGTAGACGTCGCCCACGCCGAGTGGATTGTCGTCCGAGCGGTAGTACCGGCAGGACGCAACGGGCGGGGGCGCGGGGCCGGAGCCGGCCCCGGCCGTACCGAGACCGGAGTCCCGGAGTCAGGCTTTCGCGGCGAGTGATCGAAGCTCGGCGATCACGTCCGCGCCGCTGGGCGCGTGGTCGGGGTCCACCAGCCACTGCAGCATCAGTCCGGTCAGCAGGGCGAGGGGCACCGAGCCGCCGAGGCCCTCGCGTCCCTGGCGTTGTCCCTCGGCGAGGTGGCGGCGCACCTCGGGGGACCGCGTGGCGTGGACCGCGGCCTCGAGCTGGGCCACCCACAGCGCCCGATGGGTGGTGAAGCTGTCGATCAGCATCTGCCAGCGTTCCTCCGGCTCGTCCGATGTGGCGCTGCGGGCGAGTTCGTCGCCGAGCTCGTCGACCGCTTCGACCAGGGCCTGGGTGAGCAGGGCGTCCTTGGAACCGAAGTGGTAGCCGATGGCGGCGTGGCTGACTCCGGCGGCCGCGGCGATGTCCCGGACCGTGGTGTGCGCCCAGCCGCGTTCGATCAGGCATCGCTTGGCCCCGGACAGCAGATCCTCTCGGTTTCCCATGTGCCGCAGCATAGCGAAGGGTTTGACCATGTGGTTCATCCATATGGTTTGACCAAATGGACAAGAGGGGGCTACGGTCCTGCCCATGACGAAGACCAAGGTTCTGATCTCGGGTGCGAGCGTCGCCGGACCCGCCCTCGCCTACCTGCTGCACCGCGACGGTTACGACGTGACCGTGGTCGAGCGCGCGCCGGAGATCCGCGACAGCGGGTATGCGGTGGACTTCCGCGGCGCGGCGTTCGACGTGCTGGAGGACATGGGCCTCCTCGCCGAGGTGCGCGCGCTCGACACGAAGATGCGCGGCACGACTCTCGTGGACGAGAAGGGCGTCGAGACCGGGCGGCTGCCCGCCGAGGCGTTCGCCGGCGAGTTGGAGGTGCCGAAGCGGGACCTGACCCGGATCCTGCACCGCATCACCGCGGGCGACGTGGAGTACGTGTTCGACGACTCGATCAGCGCGATGAGCCGGCACGAGTCCGGCGTGACGGTCGAGTTCGAACGCGGCGCCACCCGTGAGTTCGGCCTGGTGTTCGGGGCCGACGGCGTGTTCTCGAAGGTCCGGGAGCTGGCCTTCGGGCCGCACAAGGACGCGGTGCGGCACCTGGGCATGTCCGGTGTCGGCTTCAGCACCGCCAACCACCTCGGCCTCGATCACGCCGGGATGCTGCAGCATCTCGACGATACGGCGATCTACGTGTTCAGCGCCGACCCGGCGGATCGCCTCACGGTCAGCCTGTCCTTCGCCACGGCCTCACCCGCCCTGGACCGGCGCGG
Organism: Actinoallomurus sp. NPDC052274; assembly: GCF_040679475.1. Classification (NCBI taxonomy): domain Bacteria; kingdom Bacillati; phylum Actinomycetota; class Actinomycetes; order Streptosporangiales; family Thermomonosporaceae; genus Actinoallomurus; species Actinoallomurus sp. NPDC052274. The sequence goes on along the minus strand of NZ_JBFAUT010000036.1, from coordinate 43,618 downwards.
CCGGCAGGAGCAGGAGGACGCGGTGCGCGCCGCCTTCGCCGGGCACGGCTGGGAGGCGCCCCGGCTGCTGGAGGCGATGAGCCGGGCCGACGACTTCTACTTCTCCTCGTCCTGCCAGGTCCACCTGGACCGCTGGTCGACCGGCCGGATCGCGCTGGTCGGGGACGCGGGGTACTGCGCCGCGCCGACCAGCGGCATGGGCACCTCACAGGCGCTGATCGGCGCCTGGACGCTCGCCCGCGCCCTGGCCTCGGCGGGCGGCGACCACACGGCCGCGTTCGGCGCCTACGAGGCGGAACTGCGACCGTACGTCGCCGAGAACCAGGCGCACGGCCGGCAGGCCGCGGCGACGTTCGGCGGTGCGGCCGACCTGGCGGACTCGCCCACCCCGTGACGCCGCCCGATCGGGAGCGGCACCTCCTGTTGATCTTGACGGCCGGCGGGTGATAGAGGTGGATCGGTGCGATCCCGAGGTGCGGTTGTGACCGCCCGCCGGTTCCGCCGGCCGCGGGCACCGGGGTGTCGGCGGCCGAGCGCCCCGCGACCGTACGCCGTCCGGCCCACCCGCGGTCCAGACCGGACGACTCCCTGCGGCCGGGGCACGTCTTCCCTTCGGCCGCGCTTGCGCTGGGGCTGCCCCTGCTCGATGCGGACGATCCGAGAAGGCGTCTTCAGGGAACGGGAGGGAACGCGGTGATCGAGGTCGACGTGGTGGACGGCGTCGGGGTCGTACGGCTCGCCCATGGCAGGGTCAACGCCCTGGACGTGGAGCTGTGCCGGGCGATCGAGCGGACGATGCGCGAGCTGGACGACCCGGAGGGACCCGTCCGGGCCGTGGTGCTGACCGGAACCGGGCGGGTCTTCTCGGCGGGCGTCGACCTCAAGCGCGTCGTGGCCGGCGGCGCCCCGTACGTGGCGGAGTTCCTGCCCGCGCTCGGCGGCGCGTTCCGGTCCGTCTTCGACCTCGGCAAGCCGGTGGTCGCCGCGGTCAACGGGCACGCGATCGCCGGCGGCTGCGTGCTCGCCGCGGCCTGCGACCGCCGGATCATGGCCTTGGGGACCGGCCGGATCGGGGTCCCCGAGCTGCGGGTCGGGGTGCCGTTCCCGGCCCCGGCGCTGGAGATCATGCGGTTCGCGTTGGGACCGGTCCGCGCCCGTCAGGTGATCTTCGACGGTGCGAACCACGAGCCGGACGCTGCCCTGGCACTGGGACTGGTCGACGAGCTGATCGATCCGGACGCCCTGGTGGACGAGGCGGTGGCCGTCGCGGGCAGGACGGCCACCGACATCCCGGCCGACACCTTCCGTCACACGAAGGCGCAGCTCCGGCAGGAGGTGAACGAACGGCTCGATCGCGTCACCGAGCCGGGCACCGTGGAGCTGTGGACGAGGGCGGCGACCGACGGCCGGATCCAAGCCTTCCTGGACCGTACGGTGGGTTCGCGCGGTCAGTAGCCGGCGCCGGTGAGCATGCCGCCGTCGATGAGGACCTCGCTGCCGGTGCAGTAGCCGGACTCGTCCGAGGCGAGGAAGACGACCAGCCCCGGCACCTCCTCCGCCTTGCCCATCCGCTTGAGCGGCAGGGCGCCCAAGAACGCCTCGGCGCTGCTCGCGGTCGCCGCGACGACGTCCGGGTCCATGGTCATCGCGGTGAGGATGGCACCGGGGTGGATGGAGTTCACCCGGATGCCGTACTGGCCGAGCTCGCGCGCCGCCGCCTTCGTCAGCCCCCGGACGCCGAACTTGCTGGCGCTGTAGGCGGCCAGCCCGGCGGCGCCGATGAAGCCCTCGGTGGAGGAGACGTTCACGATCGACCCGCCACCGGCCGCCCGCATCGGCTCGATGACGGACTTGACGCCGAGCCACTGGCCGATGAGGTTGACCTCGATGACCCGGGTGCACTCCTCCAGGGACATGTCCTCGATCGGCTTGTGCCTGATGATCCCGGCGTTGTTCACCAGCACGGTGAGGCCGCCGAAGGCGGTGACGGCGACCTCGACGGCGGTCCGCCAGTCGTCGGCCCCGGTCACGTCCATCGGCACGAACCGCGCCGCGTCACCGAGTTCGGCGGCGAGCTTGCCGCCCTCCTCCTCCAGGACGTCACCGAACACCACCTTGGCGCCCTCGGCGACGAAGCGCCTCACGTGCGCCCGGCCCATTCCCCGCGCGCCACCGGTGATCAGCGCGACCTTCCCGTCCAATCTGCCCATCACACACACTCCCGCCGCTGGTCACGGACCTTGGCGGCCGCGACCGCCGTGGCCGCCGCCTCGATGCTCCGATAGGTGGGTACGCCCGCGGCCCGGGCGATCGCCCGCAGCTCGTCCTCGATGCCGGGCGGGGCGTACTCGGCGTTGCGCAGCACGAGGGTCACCCTCGTGCCGGTCAGCCCGCGCTGCAGCTCCCCGACCGCGTGCGCGTACGCGAGGAGCGGGTCGGCGCTGTCGCCGAACGTGAAGAAGCTCTGCACGTTCACGTGGGTGACCACGTCCGGGTACGGCCGCCGCGCGGCCCGCTGGATCGCGGTGACGACCTGCCCGACGAGGTCCGGCCTGCCGCGCGGGCCGACCGGGATCTCCAGGGGATTGCCGGGAACGGCGCCGACGGGCAGGCCGAGGTCGACGTCGGGCAGCGGGGCCAGCCGCAGCCCCGCGCGGTCGAGGGCGTCGGCGGCGAGCACGCCCGCCCCGCCGCTCGGCCCGATGACGAGGACGTCGGGGGAGGCGGGCACGTCCCGCCCGGCGTGCAGGTCGAGGAGGTCGAGCGCGCCGATCAGGTCGTCCTGGGCGGTCACCAGCGGCAGCCCGGCCTGCCGGCCGAGGGCCGTCCAGATCCGGGCGTCGCCGACCATCGCGCCGGTGTGCGACGCGGCGGCCCGGTGGCCCTGCGCCGAGCGCCCCCCGACGAGGGCGACGACCGGTTTGGACACCGTCCGCAGCGCCTCGAACAGCGCCCTGCCGTCCCGGGGGTCCTCAAGGTAGAGGCCGATCACCGAGGTGTCGTCGTCGGCGGCGAGGTACCGCAGGAGCTCGGCCGGTCCGACGTCGGCGCTGTTGCCGACCGTGGCGACCTTGGAGAAGGCCAGGCCGCGGCGTTCGCCGACCCTGACGACCTCGCCGGCGAGCCCGCCGCTCTGCGAGACCAGCGCGATCCGCCCGAGCGGCCCAGGCCGCCCGCCGATGAAGGTCTGGCCGCCCGCCGGGGAGTACACGCCCATGCAGTTGGGGCCCAGCAGCCGGACGCCCGCCGCGCGGGCGGCGGCGATGAGATCCTCCTCCAGGCCCGCCGCGCCGGTCTCCCGGAAGCCCCCGCTCATCACCTGGACGAACGGGACGCCGCGGGCCTCACGTACGACGTCCGGGCAGCGCTCGGCCGGAACGGCGACCAGCGCGTAGTCGACGCCGGCCCCGTCCAGGGAGGGCACGCAGGGCACCCCGTCGATCTCGTCCGCGGTCGGGTGGACGGCCACGAGCCGGCCGGCGTACCCGGCCGCGCGGTAGAAGCCGAGGAACATGTTGCCGAAGTTCGGCCGCTTGGTGGAGGCGCCCACCACCGCGACGCCGCGCGGCGCGAACAGCCGGGCGAAGTCCTGCGGCGTCGCCTCCGGGCGCGGCCGTCCGGCCTGCTCGGCGGGGACCCGGCGAGCAGGCCGGGCCTCCACTGCGGCTGGGGCCGGGTACGCGAGGTCGGCGTCCACCGCGGCGGGAGCCTGGCGCGGCGGCCGGGCCTCCACCGTCGCGGGGGCGGGGCGTGGGAGGCGGGCGTGCGCTGTGGCAGGGGCCCCGCGCAGGAGGCGTGCGTCCACCGCGACCGCGCCCTCGGGCGTGCAGATGACCGGGTTCAGCTCGAATTCGCGGAAGTCCAGGCTCTCGGCGACGCCACCTGGCCCGCCGACCGCGAGGAGGACCTTGACCAGGGCGTCCCGGTCGACCGCCGGCGAGCCGCGGAGGCCGTCGAGGAGGGCCGCGCCGCGCAGCTCCGACAGCATCTCCCGGGCGTCGTCCTCGGTGATCGGGCACAGCCGCAGGGCGGTGTCGTGGAGGACCTCGGTCCACACGCCGCCCAGGCCGACCAGGACGACGGGCCCGAACGACGGGTCGCGGACCGCTCCGACGATCACTTCGACGCCCGGCGCCGCCTGCTCCTCGACCAGGTAGCCCTCGATCGCGATCTCGGAGCCGGCCGGCGCCGCCCGGATCTCGGCGGCGGCCCGCGCGGCCTCGACCGGTGAGCCGAGCCCCAGCCGCACGGCCCCGGCGTCGCTCTTGTGCACCAGCCCGGGTCCGTACGCCTTGACGACCAGCGGCGGGGTCAGCCCGCTCGCCGCGGCGGCGACGCCCTCCGCGGCCCGGGCGGTCGCGCCGCGCGGCACCGCGATCCCGAACCCGGAGATCAGGTCCTTGACGACGTGCTCGGCGACCACGCCGGGCTCTTCGACCTGCGTCACGGGCGCTCCAGGAGGTCGGCGTAGCGGGTGCGGATCTCGCGGCGCAGCAGCTTGCCCGGGCCGCCGGAGGCGTCCTGGGTGTGCGGCAGTTCGTCCGCGACGACGACGAGGTCGGGCGCCTGGTGGGCGGGCAGCCGGGCGGCGAGCCGGGCCCGGACCTGCTCGGCGTCGAGAGTCGTCCCGGCACGGGGGACGACGGCCACCAGGACGCGCTGCTCGACCGCGTCCTCACCCTCCGGCTGCGCCGGAACGCCCACGACGCCCGCCTCCGCGACGCCGTCCAGCTCGATGGCCGCGTCCTCCAGGCCGCTCGGCTGCGACCAGACGCCGCTCTTGAGGATGGCGTCCTCGCGGCGGCCGAGCACGGTCAGGAAGCCGTCCTCGTCGAGGATGCCGAGGTCTCCGCCGACGTACCAGCCGTCGCGCAGCACCTGCGCGGCCCGGTCCGGAAGCTTGTCGTAGCCCTGCATGAGGTTGGGCCCGGTCAGGTTGATCTCGCCGACCTGGTTCACGAGCCGCTCACCGTCCGGGCCGGTCACCCGCACCGCCGTGGACGTCCGGGCCCGGCCGACGGAGGCGATGTCCTGGCTGCCGTCGTCCTGGCGGCCGATGCAGGTGTACGGCGCCTCGGTCTGGCCGTAGTAGCTGAAGATCGCCGCTCCGGGCAGCCGCTTCATGATCTTCTCGCGGAGGGAGGGGAGCAGCGGCTCGCCGCCGAGCACGATCGCGGTCAGCGAGGACAGGTCCACGTCGGCGTGCTCGTCGGAGCCGAGCAGGGCCGAGAAGAAGCTGGGGATCAGGCTGACGTGGGTGACGCGCTCGCGCGGCACGACCCTGAGGAAGTTGGCCGGGCCCCAGTCCTGTTCGAGCACCAGTCGCATGCCCGCGTAGAACGCCGGGCCGACCAGCGCCGGGAAGCCGATGCCCCAGATGATCGCGCCGGTGCCCATCACCGAGTCGGCGCCGTGCGGGATGTCCAGCCAGATCTGCGCCGACGCCAGGCTCGAGGCGTGGGTGTGCCGGACCGCCTTGGGCAGGCCGGTCGTCCCCGACGTGTAGAACAGCGCCATCAGGTCGTCGCCGTGCCCGCCCAGCGGCGGCTCGTCCTCCGCCGCCGCGGCCGCCAGCGCGTCCAGGTCGGCGGCGTCCTCGGCGGGCCCGCCCACCCGGAGCCACAGCCGTACGCCCGGCAGCCGCGGCCGTACGGCCGCGACCAGCTTCTCGACGCTCGCGTCGTACACGAAGGCCGTGCACTCGGAGTGCTCGACGACCTGGGCGAGCGTGTCCTCCGGCCAGTAGGGGTTGAGCGCGCAGACCACCGAGCCCAGCTTCATCTGCGCGAGGTAGACCTCGGCGACGTGCAGCGTCTCGTTCAGCAGCGACGCGACGCGCTCTCCAGGGCGGATCCCCGCCTCCAGCAGTGCGTGCGCCACGCGGTTGACCTTCCGGTTCAGTCCGTCGTAGGTGAGGCCGGTTCCGCCGCAGTAGGTCAGCGCCACCTTGTCGGGGGTGCGCAGCGCGCCGGCGGTGAGGATCGCATGCCCGTAGTTGCCGAATGGTGATCGCGCCACTGGGGTCTCCTGGTGCGGGGAGGGTCCTGGTTCGGGGTCGAGTGGTCAGCGGGGCGCGTAGACGACGAGGGGATTGCCGTCCGGGTCGCGCAGCACGGCGCGCGTCTCGTGCGGCCCCTCGTCGGGGCCGCCGACGAGTTGCGCGCCGGCCGCGGTGAGCCGCTCCACGGCGGCCGTGACGTCGGGCACCTTGAACGAGGCGGCCGGGTGCCCGCCGGTGACGTCCTCGGCCGGCCCCGCCAGCGCGAACGTCGTGCCGCCCGCGTCCAGCGCGGCGAACCGGCCGCCGTCGGTGAACTTCACGGCGAGCCCGAGCCCGTCGCGGTAGAAGGCGACGGCCCGGTCGACGTCGCGCACCGGATAGAGGACGTTGCCGATCTTCACGCTGGCCTCCAGTTGGGGATGCGGCCGAATCCGGGGAGGTCGTCGAAGCGGACCCGCACGGGCATGCCGATCCGCACGTCCTCCGGCGCGAGGTCGCCGACGATGCCGCCGAACGCCCGGACGCCCTCCTCCAGGTCGACCCAGGCGATGACGTACGGGACCTGGAACCCCGGCAGGAACGCGCGGTGGACGACGCTGAAGGTGTGCACCCGGCCGTGCCCGGACACCGCCTCGTACGGCAGGTCCGCGCCGCCGCAGTGCGGGCAGGCGGGCTCGGGGAGGTGGACGCGGCGGCCGCAGTCGCGGCAGCGCTGAACGGCGAGTTCGCCACGCTGGCACGCCTCCCAGTAGGGCGCGGTCAGCGCGCTCGGCCGGGGCAGCGGGCGCGGGTCCATCGCTCGCCAAGCTAGCGCACGCTTGGTTGGTCGACAAGAGGCGCGGTTCGTCCATCCCCGGCCCGCTTTGACGGGGGCCACTACGATTGTCCGCGCGGGGCAAACGTAAACGCAGTGAAAAACGGGGCTGATGGGAAACAAAAAACTCTGGCTGATCATTGCCGCTGCGCTGGTCGTGGTTCTGGGCGTCGCAGGTGGCGGGGCGTACGTCCTGCTGCGTACGAAGGGCAGCCCGGCGCAGACGGCCGAGGACTTCCTGGCGGGCTGGCGGCGCGGCGACCTGGCGGCGATGCGGGCCGCGACCGTCACACCGCCGGCCGACTTCGACCGGTACTACCAGGGGCTGCGCACCGACCTGGGGGCCACGAAGGTCGGTGTCTCACTCGGGGCGGTCGCCAAGCACGGCAAGCAGGCGACGGCCCCCTTCACCGCGACGCTCACGCTGCCGGCCGGGGACTGGAAGTACCAGGGGAGTCTCCGGCTGGTCACGAGCCACCGCGAGTGGAAGGTCGCCTGGGCGCCGGAGGCCGTCCATCCCGACCTGCACGCCGGCCAGCACTTCACGACCTCGTTCAAGTGGCTCAAGCGCGGCAGCGTCCTCGCCGCCGACGGCACGCCCATCGACGGGCCCGACGTCTCCGGCTCGGTCCAGCAGCTGGTCGGCGGCACCGCGCCGCTGACCGACAAGCAGGCCAAGAAGCTCGGCACGCCGTACGCCAAGGGCGATGTCGTCGGGCAGTCGGGCATCCAGCAGCGCTTCGACAAGCGGCTGGCCGGCGCGCCGACCACGACGATCTCGACCGCCGACGCGTCCGGGCACACCGTGAAGTCCGTCGGCGGCTTCACCGGCAAGCCCGGCCAGAACGTCAAGACCAGCATCGACCTGCACGTCCAGCGGGCGATCTCCAACGCGTTGCAGGGACAGGGCAAGCCGACGTCCATGGTGGCGATCCGCCCCGCGACCGGGCAGATCCTCGCGGTCGGCAACATCCCGGGCGGCTGGGACCGCGCGCTGCAGGGCACCTACCCGCCCGGCTCCACCTTCAAGGTCGTCACCGCGTACGCGCTGCTGCAGGCCGGGCTCACCCCCTCGTCCTCCGTCCAGTGCCCCAAGACCGCCAACGTCGGCGGGCAGGTCATCCACAACTCCGAGGGCGAGGGCGGCGCGGCCGGCATGACGTTCAAGGACGCGCTCGCGGAGTCCTGCAACACGGCGTTCGCCCTCCAGACCCAGAAGCTGCTCAGCGCGGCGAAGCTGAGCAGCGCGGCGAGCGCTCTCGGCTTCAACCAGAAGATCGATCCCGGTGTCACGGCCACCGCCGGCAGCTTCCCCACGCCGACCAGCGACGCGGAGAAGGCGGTCGCCGGCTTCGGTCAGGGTCGCGACCTGGCCAACGCGCTCAGCATCGCGGGCGTGGCGGCCGGCGTCGCGGACGGCACCTGGCGGCCGCCCGTGGTCGTCACCGAACCGCACGTTCCGCAGAAGGCCAAGGCGACCCCGCTGAACTCCACGGCGAGGAGCCAGTTGGAGGAGATGATGCGGGCCGTGGTGACCTCCGGCACCGCCAAGCCGGCCGGGCTGCCCTCCGGTACGGCGGGCAAGACCGGCACGGCGGAGTACGGCTCGGCGCAGAAGGGCAAGGAGCCGCCGACGCACGCCTGGTTCATGGGCTTCCGCGGTGACGTGGCGTTCGCCGTCGTCGTCGAGGGCGGCGGCTTCGGCGCCAAGGCCGCCGCGCCCATCGCCGCCCGCTTCCTCAAGGCGCTCTAGCGGACGAAGGTCCACCGGGCACCCCATAGGCACCGGTGACGCGAGGGCGCGGCACCACGTCCTCGCCTCCGCCCCGGGCCGCCCCCGGCCTGGGGCGCCCGGCCCGGGCCACCCCCGGCCCCGGGTGCCCGGCCGCCGGGGCTCAGCCTGCCGCGAGCGCGCTGCGGGACAGGCGGTCGGCGCGCCGGGTGCTCTCCGGAAGGCGGTAGCGCGGAGTCAGTCGCAGGGTCACGGCGCACGCCGTGTCCAGGTCGACGCGGTGACCGACGGAGACGAACACCGGCCGGACGCCCGTCTGCGTGCGCAGCGCGCGGCCGACCACCTCGTCGCCCTCCGTGACGGCGCTCCAGGATCCGCGGTCGGCGCCGGGCCGGTCGTACGCGCCGACCAGCCGTGTCTTGCCGACGCCGATCGCCGGCAGGCCGGTCAGTACGCCCAGGTGGCAGGCGAGGCCGAACCGCTTCGGGTGGGCGAGCCCGTGGCCGTCGCAGATGAGCAGGTCGGGGGTGACGTCCAGCCGTCGCAGTCCCTCGACCAGCGCGGGCAGCTCGCGGAACGCGAAGAGCCCCGGCACGTACGGGAACGTCGGCCGGTCGAGGACCACGGTCTCCTCGACGACCTCGAGGGCGTCCAGGTCCAGGACGACGACGGCGGCGGCGAGCCGGTCCTCGGCGTACGCCACGTCGAGGCCGGCGACGGTCCGCACGGACGGCGGGTCCGGGCAGGTCAGGTCGACGCGGGTACGCAGCCGGTCCTGCACGGCCTCGGCCTCACGGACGGTGGCCGGCCACGGAGGGAGATCCGGTACATCCACGAGGGGTCACGCTACCGGCATCCGGCCGGACCGCCGATCGGACTACCCAAGCAAGTGCTCGCTCGCTTATCGTTACGGAATGCCGATCACCCTGACCGACCTCGCGGCGCCGCGGCACAGCGCCGTCCTGGTGATGGAGATGCAGCGAGGCGTGGTCGGCGACCTGACGAGTTTCCCCGCGCTCGCCGAGGCCTGTGCCGAGCGCGACGTCGTCGGCAACGCCGCGCGGGTCGCCGCGGCGGCGCGGGCCGCCGGTGTCCCGGTCGTGCAGTGCACCGCGGCGTTCCGCGCCGACCGCGCGGGCAGCCACACCGACAACGCACCGTTCATCCGCAGGCTGCTGCGCGACCCGGCGCACATGCTGGAGGGGACCCCGGCGATCGAGGTCGTGCCCGAACTGGCCGACCCGGCGGACCTGGAGTCGCGGCGCCACCACGGCTTCTCGCCGTTCACCGGCACCGCCCTCGACCAGACGCTGCGCTCCCTCGGCGTTCGCACCGTCGTCGCCGTCGGCGTCTCGCTCAACCTCGGCGTCCCGGGCCTGTGCCTTGAGGCGGTGAACCTCGGCTACCGGGTCGTGGCGGTCACGGACGCGATGGCGGGCGTCCCCGCCGACTACGCCGACGCCGTCCTGACCCACACGATCGGCCTGCTCGCCGCCCGCACCACCGCCGGTGAACTCGTACGAGCCTGGAAGACCCCCTAGGAGGCGACCGGATGGAAGGGCTGTCGCTCGCCGGGCGCACCGCGCTGGTGACCGGAGGCGCGGGCGGGATCGGCACGGCGATCTGCGCCGACCTCGCGGGGCTGGGCGCCCGCGTCGTCGTCGCCGACCTCGACGAGGACACCGCCCGCAGGACCGCCGCCGGCCTCCCGGACGCGGTCGCCGAGCGCGTCGACCTGGCCGACCCGGCGAGCATCGACGACCTGGCGGGCCGCGTCGGCGCGGCCGACATCCTCGTCCACAACGCCGGGATCAGCATCGTCGAGCCGTTCGTCGACAGCGACCCGGCGTCCTGGGACCTGATGTGGAAGATCAACCTGCGCGCCCCCATGTACCTCACGCGCCTGCTGCTGCCGGGCATGCGCGGCTGGGGGCGGCTGGTGTTCATCTCCTCCGACGGCGCGCGGGCGGGCTCCGGCGGCGAGGGGGCGTACGCCGCGACGAAGGCGGGGCTGTTCGGGCTGGCCAAGACCCTGGCGCGCGAGGCCGCCCGGCAGGGGGTGACCAGCAACGTCGTCTGCCCCGGCCCGACCGACACCCCGATGGTGCGCACCGTCGCCGACCGCCACCCCGGCCTGGTGGACAAGCTCGCCCGGCAGATCCCGCTGCGCCGCATCGGCCGGCCCGCCGACGTGGCGGGCCTCGTCGCGTTCCTCTGCACCGACCGGGCCGGCTACATCACCGGCCAGACCCTGTCCGTCAGCGGCGGCATCACCATGTTCTGACGTGGACCGCCTACAGACTCGCGTACGCCGCCTCGAGCAGCCGGTAGGCGCGGACGCCACCGGAGACCTCGTCGCCCATGCGGTTCGGGATGTAGGCGAGGGCCAGACCGCTCTCGATGTCGCCGAGGCTGATCGAGCCGCCGAGGCCCGTGTGCCCGAACGCCGAGTCCCAGCCGGCCTTGGGCGTGAGGAAGACCAGCGACGGCCGCATGAACCCCAGGCCGAAGGAGCTGTCGATGTACATCACGCGGTCCGGGCCGGCCACCCGGCGTACGACGGCGTCGCGCAGCGTCGTGCGGGAGACGATCCGGCCGGCCAGCAGGTCGCGGTAGAAGCCGGCGAGCGCCCGGGCCGTCGTCACCATGCCGAGCGCGGGCCAGCCGGCGCGCAGCATCTCCGGGTTGTTGTTGCCGCCGGGCAGGCGGTTGATGTCGGGGTTGCCGAACGTCCGGTTGAGCAGGCTGTCCGGGTCGCGGAACCCGGCCATCATCTTGGCGAGGGGGTCGTTCGGGTTCATCGGACGGGGCACCTCGCCGGTCGCGCTCGGGCCGCCCTTGCGCGCCGAGGCGCCCTTGTCGACCTTCCGGCCCGCGCTGAGCCGGGCGGTCCGCTCGATCACGTCGTCCGGCGCGCCGACGTGCAGGTCCAGGCCGAGCGGCCCGGCGATCTCGTCACGCACGAACGCGCCGACGGTACGGCCGGAGCAGCGGCGGACGATCTCCCCGGCCAGCCAGCCGTACGTCAGCGCGTGGTACCCGTGCGCGGTGCCGGGCTTCCACTCCGGCGCCTGCGCAGCCAGCAGCGCCGCGACCGCGGCCGGGTCGTGGGCCTCGGCGACCGGGACGTCACGGCTCAGCGCGGGCAGCCCCACCTGGTGCGACAGCAGGTGCTCGGCGGTCGCGGCCTCCTTGCCGGCGGCGCCGAACTCCGGCCACCACGACGTCACGGGGGCCGCCAGGTCGTACAGGCCGCGCTCGGCCAGCAGGAGGGCGGACGTGCCGGTCACCGCCTTGGTGCAGGAGAAGGCCAGGCACGGGGTGTCGCGCTCCCAGGGCCGGCCGGACCTGCGGTCCGCGACACCGCCCCAGAGGTCCACGACGCACCGGTCGCCCAGGTAGACCGCCACGGCCGCGCCGAACTCCTCACCGCGTTCGAAGCCGTCGGTGAAAGCCGTCCGGACCGCTTCGAACGCCGGATCGCAGTGACCTTCGATCATGTGCCTCACTCCTGGAGGGAACAATTGTGAGCGAGTCTAATTGGGGCCGATGGGGGACCGACGACGAACGCGGCGCGCTGAACCTCCTCACCCCGGAGGTCGTGCGGGCCGCCGCGGCCTGCGTCCGGGAGGGCCGGCCGCTGAGCCTGTCGCTGCCGATCCGCGGCGCCACGTCCTCCCCCGCGCCGACCACCGTTCCGCACCTGCGCGGACGGCCACTGCCCCAGCACTTCATGTCGGTCGACGCGGGCGACTACGCCGCGGGCGCCCGCCCGATCGGCGCGGGCCTGCGGATGGCCGACGACGCCATCGTCGTCACGCCGCACGGAACGACCACGCACATGGACGCGCTGTGCCACATGTGGACCGGCGACCGGCTCTACAACGGGCACCCGGCCGGGCGGGTGCGCTCGTACGGCGCGACGCGGTGCGGCATCGACAAGGCGGGTCCGGTGGTCGGCCGCGGGGTGCTGTTCGACGTCCCACGGCTCCGGGGCGTGCGTCACCTGGCCGCCGAGGACCGCGTCTCGGCCGAGGACCTGGCGGCGTGCGGGGTGGAGGTCCGCCCCGGCGACGTCGCCGTGGTCCGTACGGGCTGGCCGTTGACCTGGCAGGACTCCCCGGAGGCGTACTGGGCCGGGCAGCCGGGCCTGTCGGCCGACGCCGGGCGCTGGCTGGCGGGCCGGGACGTCGCGATGGTGGCGTGCGACAACGCCGCGATCGGCGGCCTCAACGAGCGTCAGCTCGCCGACGAGGACCTGGACGACGACCTCCACCTGATCTTCCTGTGGCGGCACGGGATCCACCTGGCCGAGATGCTCTGGCTGGAGGAGCTCGCCGCCACCGGCCGGACGGACTTCCTGTTCGTGGCGGCGCCGCTGGCCATCGAGGGCGGCACCGCCAGCCCGATCAACCCCCTCGCGATCCTGTGACCGTCACCGGCCGGGGTAGCCGCCCCCGCCGTACTGGGCGTCGAGGGCGTCGTAGTCCGGCGTGTAGCCCTTCTTGGGGATGGTCGCCGCGAACTCCACGTGCCGCGGCTTCTTGTACGAGGCGATCCGCGACCGCACGTGCTCGACGACCTGCTCCCGCGTCAGCGACGCGCCGTCCTTCAGGACCACGATCGCCTTGACGTTCTGGCCCCACTCGGGGTCCGGCACGCCGATCACCGCCGCGTCCGCGACGGCCTCGTGCTCCTTCAGCGCCCGCTCGACCTCGGCGGGGTAGATGTTCTCGTTCGCCGACTTGATCATCCGTAGCCGCGGGCCGATGAACGTGATGGTGCCGTCCGGCTCCCGGCGGCCGAGGTCGCCGGTGTGGTGCCAGCCGCCCGCCGCCTTGGCCGCGTTCAGCTCGGGCCGGTTCCAGTAGCCGCCGAACATCGTGGCGCCCCGCGCGCAGATCTCGCCGGTCTCGCCCGGAGGGACCTCGTTGCCGGCCGGGTCAAGGATCCGTACGTGGACGAGCGGGGACGGCCGGCCGGCGTACCCCTGTCCGCCCGGCGCCAGGCCGAGGAACGTCAGCATGCCGCCCACCTCGGTCTGCCCGTACCCACCCATCGTGGACGCGCACCACGGGCTGTCGTCCACGGTGATCATGGCGTCCCACTCGGGGGAGTGGGCGACGAAGCGCAGGGACGACAGGTCGTAGGTGCCGCCCGCGTTCGCCTCGACGAGCTGGTCGATCATCGGCCCGAACAGGAACGCCTGCGTGCAGCGCTCGGCCTCGATCAGCCGGCAGACCTCCTTCGGGTCGTACGCGGGCGTGAAGACGTTCGTCCCGCCGAGCTGGAAGGTGGCCAGGCAGAACATCATGGTCCCGACGTGGAACAGCGGTCCGCAGTCCAGGTAGGTGAACCCGTCCTCCATCTGCCGGATGTGCAGCATCGCCATCGCGTGCGCGATCAGCGCCGAGTGGCTCAGCAGCGCCGCCGCGGGCCGGCCGTCGAACGCCGCCGTGTAGAGGGCGAGGACCGGCAGGTCGGGCGTGACCGCGACCGTCGGCTCCTCGGGAGCTCCGGCGGCGGCGTAGGTCTCGTACTCCTCGCCCGCCGCGATCCAGCGCGCCGGCGCGGCGGCACGGGCGCGGGCCTGCCCGGCGGCCTCGGACTCCTCGAACACGACGACGGCGGGCCGCAGGTCGTCCAGCACGAAGGTCAGCTCGTCGGCGCTCTGCCGCCAGTTGGCCGGGCAGAGGATCGCGCCGAGCCGGGCGGCGGCCAGCAGCAGTTCCAGGATCCGGAAGGAGTTGCGGCCGAGCCACAGGACGCGCTCGCCGGGGCTGACCCCGTCGGCGGCGAGCGCGTTCGCGAGCCGGTTCACCCGTTCGTCGAGTCGCGGATAGGTCAGCCGGACGTCCGCGTCCACCACCGCCAGGCCGAGCGGCCGGCCGCGCCGATGCTCACCGAGGACGTCTCCGAGGGTCAACCCGTGTACGGACATCACGTCTCCTGTCGAGGATCCCGAGGGGCGGGCGGGGTTTCGCCGCGGGGGGAGGCGCCTGCTCAGCGGAAGGCCGGCATCACCTCGGCGGCGAAGAACCTCAGGACCTTCCTCATCTCCTCGATCGGCACGGGCCGGGTGCTGCCGAAGTCGCACATCAGGTTCGTGAAGCCGAAGTCGGCGATCATCTTGATCTGGTTGATCACCCGGTCGGGGTCGCCGATGACCTCGAGCTGCTCCCAGCGGAAGTCGGCGCCGACCTCGCCGCCCTTGAGGTAGCGGTCCTGCCAGTACTCGAACCCCTTGGCGACCTCGCCGGTCCTGGAGTCGATGGGCGCGCTCTGCCGGTTGAAGATGCGGGACCGGTCGAAGGAGCTCTCGAAGCGGGCCTGGTCGGCGCGGGCCTGCTCGACGGTCGGCGCGACGTACACCGAGCGGCTGGCCACCAGCTCGACCCCCTCGGCGTCGACGCCGTTGGCCCGCGCGGTCGCGTGCCAGGTCTCCGCCGCCTTGGCGATCTTCTTGAAGGGCGCGGCGGGGTCGGCGAGGATCGGCAGGCCGCGCGCGGCGTACAGCTCCACCGTCTCCGGGCTCACGGCCGCGACGTGCAGGGGCGGGTGGGGCCGTTGCACCGGCCGCGGCGTGAGGGAGACCGCGTTGCCCGTGCCGTAGTACTTCCCCTGGAAGTGCACCTCGTCCTGGGTCCACAGCGCGATGATCATGTCGAGCGCCTCGTTGAAGCGTTCGCGGGCCTCGCCCAGGTCGACGCCGAAACTCTCGAACTCCACGCTCTGGTAGCCGCGGCCGACGCCCATCTCCAGCCGGCCATCGGACAGCAGGTCGACCATCGCGGCCTCCTCGGCCACGTGCACCGGGTTGTGCAGGGGCAGCACGACGATCCCGGTGCCGAGCCGGATGCGCTCGGTGCGCGCGGCGAGGTTGGCCAGCAGCGTGAAGGTGTTCGGCACGACGCCGTAGTCGCGGAAGTGGTGCTCGGCCACCCACAGTCCGTCGAAGCCCAGCTCTTCGCAGAGCTCGGCGATCTCGATCTGGTAGTCGTACACCTCCCGGACGGTCTGCCCCTCGAACCGGTGGAAGAGCTGGAAAGTGGAGAACTTCATGCGGACGGCACCTCCGTACCAAGCGCTCGCTTGGTAGCGTATCAGGCTCGACGCCCGTGATGGAGTCCCGGCGGAGATCGAATGATGGAATACCAGCGGTAAATTGCCGCATACGGGCGGTGATCGCCACAAAATATGTCAAACGACGTATTTGCCCGCAGTGATCGTTTCCTTAGCATTTATGTCCACGCACACGCTCGGGGGAGCGGCGACCCTGATAGGCGGTCGGGGAAGGAGGCTGCGATGGGCGGCGTGTCCTGGGCCTGAAAGGCCCCACGGCGGGGCGGCCGGGCGACGACCCGGCCGCCCTTCGCGTTCCCCTCGGTGTGTCCGTCAGCGCCTGCGCGGCGCCTCGTCGCCCAGGGTGAGGAGGACCTCGCGAAGGAGGTCCGCCAGCGCCCGTCCGGTCTCCTCGGTGACCCCTCCGAACAGTGCCTCGTGCTCCCGGCCGGTCGCGGCGACGATCCGGTTCGTCAGCTCGAGGCCCTCCGGGGTCAGGCACACCCACGTACTGCGCCGGTCATCCGGGTCCGGTTCGCGTCGTACGAGGCCGGCCGCGCCGAGTCGCTGGAGGATGTTGCTGGTGCCGCCGGTCGTCAGCATCGATGACTCGGCGAGCGTGCCCGGCTTGAGCCGGTACGGCCGGCCGGACCGGCGGAGCGTCGCCAGCACGTCGAACTCCGCGTAGGTGACGCCGAACTCCTCCAGGGCCCGCTGAGCGGCCTCCGCGCACAGCGCGGCCAGGCGTCCGACGCGCTTGGTGAGCTCCAGCGTCAGCGTCGCGACCCCGGGGTCCTCCGCGCGCCAGGCCGCGAGCATGGCGTCCACGCGATCCGGCCGTTCCATGACCGTTGAGCCTAGTCGCTCACCGTGATAGCTTTTCAAAAAGCTTTCTTGAAAGGCACTTCACCATGCCCCGGATCCTGATCCGGCACGGGCTCGTCATCGACACCGAGCCCGTGCCGCACGCCACGCCCGCGACCGACCTTCTGATCGAGGACGGCGTGATCGCCGCGGTCGGCCCCGGCCTGCCCGCCGAGGGCGCCGAGGTCATCGACGCGCGCGGTCACCTCGTGCTCCCCGGGTTCGTCGACACCCACCGGCACACCTGGCAGAGCGTGCTCCGGTCCACCGCCCCGTACGCCTCTCTCGGCGAGTACCTCGAAGCGATCGTGTACGGGGCCGCGCCCCGCTTCCGCCCGGAGGACGTCCACGCGGGCAACCTCGCCGGCGCGCTCGAATGCCTGAACTCCGGGATCACCACGCTGCTCGACTGGTCGCACATCCAGCGCTCGCCCGAGCACACCGACGCGGCCGTCACCGCCCTGCGCGACTCCGGCATCCGTGCCGTCTTCGGATACGCCCATCCGGCGCCGGACGCGCGGCGGCCCGACGAGGTGCGCCGGGCGCTCGGCCTCGTCGGCGGCCGGGTCTCGATGACGCTCGCCGCCTGGGGGCCCGGCTTCTCGAGCATCGAGGACACCGAGGCCGACTGGCGCCTCGCCCGAGAGCTGGGCCTGCGGATCAGCGTCCACGTCAACGGCCCCGGCCCGATCGAGCGGCTGCGCGACCACGGCCTGCTCGGCGCGGACACCACCTACATCCACCTGAACGGGGTCACCGACGAGGCCCTCAAGCTCATCGCCGACAGCGGCGGCACCGCCTCGGTCTCCCCGGTCCTGGAGGACCAGATGCGCCTCGGCCGCCCCGAGCTCGCCCGGCTGCGCGCCGCCGGGGTCCGGACGACGCTCGGCGCGGACGCCGTGACCAGCGTCGCGGGCGACATGTTCGGCCTGATGCGGGCGGCCTTCGCGGCGACGCGCGCCGACGATCCCACCGTCTCGGCGGCGGACGTGCTGCGGATGGCGACGCTCGACGGCGCCGCCGCGCTCGGCCTGGACGACCGCGTCGGGTCGCTGCGGCCCGGCAAGCAGGCCGACCTCGTCCTGCTCCGCACCGACACCCCGAACCTGGTGCCGCTGCGGGACCCGATCACCGCCGTGGTGACGGCGGCCGACCTGAGCAACGTGGACACGGTCCTGGTCGGCGGGGAGATCGTCAAGCGGGGCGGGCGGCTGGTGCGAGCCGACCTCCGGCAGGCCTTCGACCTGGCCGAACGTTCGGCGGCGCGCCTCGCCGGGTGAACCGGGTGGCGCGCGGCGCCCGCCGGAGCCCTTCTCGTATCGTCGTCGGCGAAGCATCGATCGAGGAGGCGACATGGCCGGATTCCGGCACGTGGTGATATTCCGCTGGAACGAGAACGCGACGGACGAGCGGAAGCGGGACCTGGCGGAGCGGCTGAACGCACTGCCCGGCGCCATCCCCGAGATCGAGGCGTACCACGTGGGCGACGACGCCGGCGTGAACCCCGGCAACTTCGACTTCGCCGTGGTCGCGGACTTCGCCGACCGCGACGCCTACACCGTCTACCGCGACCACCCGGTGCACCGCGCCGTCATCGACGAGTACGTCACGCCGATCGTCGCCGAACGCGCCGCGGTCCAGTACGAACTCTGACCGGGGCGTCGGCGTCCCCTCCCGCGCGCGCCGAGCGCCGGGAGGGGCGTCCGGGGACCGAGACGACCGCCAGCCCGCCCAGCAGCAGCACGGACCCCGCCGCGACCGGCACGGACATCCGTTCACCGAGGAACAGGACGGCCAGCGCCGTGGCCACGAGCGGCTCGGCCAGCGACAGGGTGCCCGCCGTCGCCGCGGTGACCCGGCGCAGCCCGGCGACGAACAGTGAGTACGCCAGCGCCGCCGTCACCGGGCCCAGCCAGCCGACCACCAGGAGAGAGCGCGCCGTGCCGAGGGCCGGCAGCCGCGACAGCGTCCACGGGGCCAGGAACGAGCCGCCGATGAGCAGCGTCACCGCCACCGCCGCCGGCATGTCGACGCGACTGCCGGTGAGCCGCTTGGCCGCCACCGTGTAGACGCCGTAGCAGCCGCCGGACACGACGCCGAGCAGCACGCCGTACGGGTCGACGTGCACCGGTCCCTCCGGCGTCATCACCAGCGCGCAGCCGGCGACGGCGGCGCAGGTGCCGACCGCCCAGCCGCGCGACAGCCGGGTGCCGAGCGCGATCCGCTCGACGACCCCGGTGCTGACCGGTGCCACGCCGAACGCCACGGCGGTGGCCACGGCCGCACCGGTACGGGCCACCGAACTCATGAACGCCGCCTGGAAGATCCCGGTGGCACAGGACGCGGCCAGCAAGGGCGGCCACGCGCTGCGCGTCAGCGTGCGGAAGGCTCCCCGGCGCGTCACCAGCACCGCCAGGGCCAGCACCACTCCACCGGTCAGGATCCGGGCCCCGCCCAGCGCCACCGGACCGGCCGCCGAGTCCGCGAGAACCTGCGCGGGCCCCACCGTCGCCCACAGCACCCCGGCGGCCAGCACAAGTCCGACTCCGGACAGTTCATTCCGTTGCTCCATGCCGGGAAAGCTAGGCGAAAGTACGGAGCACGCAGCGTCCAACCGACGATCGTTCGATTGAGGGCCTGTGGGCCGATCATCCTTCGGTCCATGCCCGGCGCGACGGGATTGAGGCGTACGAACTTCGGTGACGGCGGTCCTACGCCGACGGAAGTTCGGACTGCTCGACCGGCTGCACGTAGTCGAAGACCACCGTCGTGCGGACGTCCACGAACTCCTTGCGCCGGGCCAGCCGGTCCAGCACGAAGTCGCGGAGGTACGCCGTGCTGGGCACCGCGACGTGCACGAGGACGTCCTCGTTCCCCGTGACCACGAAGACGCCCAGCGTCTCGGGCAGTGCCGCCATGGTGTCGCGGACCGACTCGATGGCCTCGCGGGACTGCGGCCGGATCCGTATCGAGATCAGCGCCTGCACGCTCCGGCCCAGCGTCGCCGGGTCCACCGCCGCGTGGAAGCCGGTGATGACGCCGCGAGTGCGCAGCGCCCGCGTCCGCTCGAGCGCGGTCGACGGCGCGATCCCGACGGCCTCGGCCAGCTCCCGGTTCGTCTGCCGCCCGTCTCGCTGCAACCGCCGCAGGATCGCCTGATCCACCGCGTCCATGTGATCCTCCACTCGTCGCCGCCACGCCGAACGCCGTACGCGATACGTCGGCCCATCGGCCCGTTCGCCGAAGGATATTCGGTCCGTGGTCCGGTGCTTGCCGTCGGTGTCGAGCCGTCCCCCGCCTTGACCTTGACGCCGGGGTCAGGGCTTGGCGTCTACGCGATGGACAACACGAGATGACTCCCCGGGCGAACCGAGCGGACGGGTCGTACCGGATGCTCGGAAAATGCGTCGGCGCAGTGCTGATATGCGGGCTTTGGTGCCTTTCTGGGCCGCGGTTGCCGAGCATTCGGTACGCCTTGGGCGGTGGGTCGGATTCAAATCTGGCGAGCAAGCGCTTGGCTGGGGCAGACTGGCCGGATGCAGAGCTTCTCCGGTAAGGCGGCGATCGCCGGGGTGGGGATGACGGACCTGTCCCGTCAGTCCGGCCGGTCCGAGCTCCAACTCGCCGTCGAGGCCGCCCGCCGCGCGATCGACGAGGCCGGGCAACGGCCGGACGCGATCCTCAGCTACCACCTCGGCGACTCCGCCCCGGTGATCCACGTCGCACGGGAGCTGCGGATCGAGCTCGGCTGGCACAACGAGATCTACGGCGGCGGCACCCAGTGCGCCTCGATCCTCGGCGACGCCGCCATGCTCATCGACGCGGGCCTGGCCCGGACGGTGCTGGTCTACCGCGCCCTGAACGGCCGCTCGGGACGGCGGATGAACACCCTCTCCCTGAAACTGGGGGAGGGGGTCGAAGAGCAGTTCACCCGCCCGTACGGGTCGGCCGGTCCGGTGCAGCACTTCGCCCTCGCCGCCCAGCGCTACCTGCACGACACCGGCCTCACCGAGAAGGACCTGTGCGCGGTCGTGCGCAGCTCGCGCATGCACGCCGCCGCCAATCCCCGTGCGCTGCGCCGGGCGGAGGAGGATTACTGGGCGAGCCCGCCGGTGGCCTCGCCCCTGCGCCGCGCCGACTGCTGCCAGGAGACGGACGGCGCGTGTGCGCTCGTCATCACGTCCGCCGACCGGGCACCGGCCGCACCGCGCATCCACGCCGTCGTCCGGGGCGGCGGCCCGGGCGCCTCGGCCATGGACAGGACCGACGACGTGACGCGGATCTTCTCCTCCCACGTCGCCGGCCCGCTCTACGCCGCCGCGGGGATGACGCCGGCCGACGTGGACGTGGCCCTGCTGTACGACGCGTACTCCTGGCTGGTCCCGCGGCAACTGGAGGACTTCGGGCTGTGCGCCCGCTCCGACCTGGCCGGGACGCTCCGCGACGGCCTGGCCACCGTCAACCCGCACGGCGGGCTGCTGTCGGAGGGGTACGTCCACGGCCTCAACAACGTCGCCGAGGCGGTCCGGCAGTTGCGCGGCGACGGGGTGAACCAGGTCCCCGACGCCGAGGTCGCGCTCTGTACCGGCTTCGGCGGCTCCTACGGCAGCGCCGCCCTCCTCATCCGCCCTGTCACCAACAGGTGAGTCCCAGAAGCTCCAGGATCTGTGGGTCGGTAAGCGCCTCCAGGACGTCACGGCCGAGTATGACCGTCGCGCCGGGCAGGTCGGTGGACCTCAGCATCGCGTAGAGAACACTCGCGTGGGGTTCCTCACCCAGGGCTCTCAGACACTGGGCGGCCTCGTCTTTACGGTCCTCGTAAAGCAGCGCCCGAGCATGGCAGATGACGGCTCGGCGGGTATGGAAGGCGCCAGCACGACCTCGCACCAGATCGGCTCTGTTCAGGCCGAAGACCTGGATCGTCGCCTGTCCTTTCGCCGTAAGGTGCCGATACTCGCCGGTTCCTAAGAGCAACATCAGGTGCTCGTTGGGATCCTCTGTCGTGGGATCGATCAGCAGGTGCTCGCCCGACGAGCCGCAGGGGAATGTGTCGCGTTTCAGGTTGCTGTTGCAGAAGCTGCAGGCGAGTAGATGGTTAACCCAGTGGAAGGTCCTGAGCGGAGCACGACTGATGGGCTCGAAGTGGTCGATGTCCGTGCCCAGGTTGTCCCCGCAGTACATGCAGCGCATGATGCCCGCGGCCATACGACTCAACTGCTCACGGATCCCATGCCGCTCAACAGAGGCGGATTTCCAAGCGCGACGAGCGGCATCAGGCGAGGGTCCGGCGGCGGCCAACCTGTCGGTGCGAACTTCCAATTGCGAACGCAACCGATCGTCCAAAGGTCGCCGGGTGATCGGTATCATTCGCCGCGGCTAAGTCGAGCAGCGACCTCGTCTACGCGGGCGCTCAGCGAACTGGTCAGTAGGTTGGTCAACCTTCGGTACTCGCTCATTTCTGCCTCTGATGCAGATCCGTCCAATACCTTCACCTCAAGATCGCCGAGTCTCCGGCGAAGCTTCTCCGAAACCGGAGAATAAGGCGAGCTCACGCCGAATAGATCGCTTAGGATCGCATCATCGCCACTGCCATAGATGACGCGCTCATAGAGGTCTCCCTCTACCGGGTGGGGTGCGGTGTGTTCGTTCGGGCCCGGGAGGAGGATGAGGCCTCCCGGATCCGCGCTCTGGCAAATGTAGGGGCTGTGCGTGGTGACGATGAATTGGATTTGCGGGAAATGCTCCTTTAGCCAAGTGCCGATGGCCTTTTGCCAAGAGACGTGCAAATGCGCATCCACCTCGTCGATAAGGACTACGCCTGGATAGGGCAGCGTGGGTGTGTTGCTCTGATATTCCAGCGTAACACCGCGATATGCGGCGTTCATTTGTCGCACTATGTCAACTACCAACGCAGTGACCGCGCGATACCCGTCGCTCATTTCGCGCAGTGGGAACTCGGCGTCCTGGTGCGAGACCCAGAGTCCATCCGAGTCGACTCGGTGTACGCGGAAGCCGTCTGGCAGGAGCCCGTCGCCGAGCAGGCTTAGCACCGTTTCCAGGAACTCCGCTGCCCCGGGCCTCCCCTCCAATTGGTAGAGATGTTGCTCGATCAACCAGTCAACGGCATCTGCCAAGGAGACGCTTTCGTCGAACAGTGACGCGACCCGACGTTCCACCTTGGGTGCGGTATAAGCGCGTCGTCGCCACGTCCCAGTCGTTCCTAGATGGCGAAAGGGGCCATAGCCGACGTAGAACAAACCGCGCGTCATTCCGGCGGCAGACCCGATTCCCTGGTAACGAACCCCGGCGGCAGTCCCCATCCCCTGGTTACGAACCTGCGAATCGACGCCGACGCCAGAGAGGTCAGGCTCGGCGACTACCTGACCCTGGATGGTATCCATTATCGGCCGTCTGAATTCCATCCAAACTCTGGGCTCCGTCCCCCCGCTGTCGAACAAAGTTGGTTGGAAGGAGTCAAGCCCGGACAGGTGAAGGGTGGCCTCCATTCGCGCGCTTTCGCAGCCATTGCTCATCCAGTCGGCGAGGCTGGGTATGAAGGCCGTTGAGTGAGGCCCTGCGAGCAACAACGCGAGGGCTTGGAGAAGGGTCGACTTGCCCGATCCGTTCGTTCCGGCAAGCACCGTCCAACCAGCGAGTGATCCATCCGGTCGGGAAAAGTCCAGCGCCACCGACCGGTCGCCGTAAAAGCCGCGTACGCCGGAGATATCCAGCTTGGCGACATGCATGGCGACCTCCGGCTGATGGCTTCCGCACTTGGCGTCTCACTCTAACGTTCGCACTACCCCATCGGAGGGCGTACGTGTTCTTGTGATTCCCCGGGGGCCGCGACGAAGGTGGGTGCAGCCCGACTTCCGTGAGGGCTGGCGTGGCGTAGCTTTCGCGGATGCGTCCGTCCCGCGCCGTGGTGATCGATCTGGTGCTGACGGCCGACGGCGGCCGCGTGGGTGTCGCTGACGTACGCCGGCGGTGACCCGTCACCGAGGTCGCAGACGACGGCGTCGGCGCCCCGCCCGACCACGGACGTCCCGGCAACGGGCTCAAAGGGATGCGGGAGCGCGTCGAGGCGGTCGGCGGGTCGTTCGCCGCTCGGCGGGGCGACGCCGGAGGGTTCACGGTGTCGGGCCGGCTTCCGGCGATCGGCGTTACGGAGAGCGTGCCCGGGCGCGGATGAAGGCTCCCCTGCTCCGTACGGCCGAGGACCCGTACTCCCGGTGGAGTAGCGCGGCCGGGAAGTGTCATCGCGGGACTGACGCGCGGAGGCACGACCGACCGCGAATCTCAGGACGCCATTGACACGTCCCACGAGGTGATCCCATGTACGACGGACCGCTCGCGCGGCTGGCCCGTTTCTGTTACCGCCGCAGGCGTCTGGTCCTCGCGGCCTGGACGGTCGGCGCCGCGCTCGTCATCGCGATCGGGTTCGGCTTCGCCGCGCCGGCCGACAACGACTTCTCCGGAGGCAAGGCCGAGTCCGCGAAGGCGCAGGACCTGATCGACCAGCACTTCCCGGGCCGGAACGGCGACACGCTCACCCTGGCCGTCCACGCCGGCGGTGGCGTCGAAGCCGCGCGGCCCCGGGTGGAGAAGGTGCTCGGCGACCTCGCCCGCGCCCCGCACGTCACGTCCGTGAGCTCGCCGTACCAGGTGCCCGGCCAGGTGTCGCCGGACCACCGGACGGCGTTCGCCCCGGTCCAACTCGCCGTGAGCGCGGACGACATGCCGGTGAAGGCCGTCACCGCGATGATCTCCGAGGTGCGGAAGGCGTCCGGAGACGGCCTCACGCTCGCGCTCGGCGGCAGCGCCGTGATCAACGCGGAGACCCCCGGTGGCGGGCCGACCGAGGGCATCGGACTGCTCGCGGCCGTGATCGTGCTGCTCATCGCGTTCGGCTCGCTGCTGGCGATGGGCCTGCCGATCGTGACCGCGATCTTCGGCATCGGCACCGGCCTGGCCGGCATCTCCCTGCTCGGCCACGTGCTGCCCGCGCCGGGCTTCACGCCGATCGTCGCCGGTCTCATCGGGCTCGGCGTCGGCGTCGACTACGCGCTGTTCATCGTCACCCGCTACCGCGAGGCCCTGGCCGAGGACGGCGCCGACCCCGAGCACGCCACCGTGGTGGCGATCGCCACCGCCGGGCGGTCGGTGCTGTTCGCGGGCACCACCGTGGTCGTCGCGCTGATGGGGCTGTTCGTGATGAACCAGCGGCTGCTGAACGCGGTCGCCGTCGCCGCGTCGCTCACGGTGCTGATGACGATGGTCACCGCCGTGACCCTGCTGCCCGCGCTGCTCGGCTTCACCGGCCGGAACATCGACCGGTTCGGCCTGCGCCGCGTGACCCGGCGGCACGCGCGCCGGCCCCTGTCCGAGCGGTGGGCCGGAGTGATCCAGCGGCGTCCGGTCGTCGCCCTGTCCGTCTCGGCGATCGCGCTGCTCGCCCTGGCCGGTCCGGCGCTGTCGATGCGGCTGAGCTTCACCGACTCCAGCACCCAGCCGCACGACACGAGCGCCTACGCCTCGCACCGCATCCTCGCCGACGGGTTCGGCGCCGGGTACGACGCGCCGCTGGTCGTGGTCGTCCGGCTCCCCGGTGACGTACGGCCGGTGGCCGACGCCGTCCGCGGCACGCCGGGGGTCGCCTCGGTGACGCCCGTACGGACCAGCCAGGACGCCACGACGGCCATGTTCGTCGCGTACCCGAGGACGGGCCTGCAGGACGCCGCGACGCCGAGGCTCGTGCACCGGCTCCGCGACGCCATGGCCGAACGGCACCGCGCCGGCGGTCCGCGGGTCTACGTCGGCGGGCCGAACGCCGGCACGATCGACTTCGCCGACGCGGTCATCTCCCGGCTCCCGTGGCTGATCACGGTGGTCGTCGGGCTGTCCCTGATCCTGCTGCTCGTGCTGGTCCGGTCGGTGGCGATCGCGGTCAAGGCCGCGCTGATGAACCTGCTGTCCATCGGGGCTGCCTACGGCGTGCTCACCGCGGTCGTCCAGTGGGGCTGGCTGGGGCGTGCGCTCGGCTTCCCGACCGGGATGCCGGTGACCGCCTGGGTGCCGCTGTTCATGTTCCCGGTCCTGTTCGGGCTGTCGATGGACTACGAGGTGTTCCTGATCTCGCGGGTCCGGGAGGAGTACGACGCGGGGGCGCCCACGCGGCAGGCCGTCACCCGGGGGCTCGCCCGCACCGCCCGCGTGATCACGGCCGCCGCGGCGATCATGGTGTGCGTGTTCCTGTCGGTGCTGCTCGGCGCGGACATCGCGGTCAAGCAGATGGGCCTGGGCCTGGGGGTGGCCGTGCTCATCGACGCGACGGTCGTGCGCATGGTGCTCGTTCCCGCCGTCATGGAGCTCCTGGGCGCGGTGAACTGGTGGCTGCCGGGGTGGCTGGCCCGCCTGCTGCCGGTCGCCGAACCACCCGCCGCGGCACCGCCCGTACCCGCCCGCGTCGAGTCCGGCCGGTGAACGCCCGAGCGAATGTCCGATCACCGGTGTAGAGCGTGCGCGCTGAGGTAGGTCAGGGGCGGGAGGTACGAACGCCATGGCCGAATTCCTGACCGACATCAAGACGATCCGCGAGCGGGCCAAGACCGAGATCGACAAGGGCCCGGTGACCGACGCGTACGGCGCCGACCTGGAGCGCGTCATCCAGATCTGCAACGAGGCGCTGGCCACGGAGATCGTCTGCGTACTGCGGTACAAGAGGCACTACTTCACCGCCACCGGCATCCACGCCGAGGCGGTCGCCGGTGAGTTCCTCGAGCACGCCCAAGAGGAGCAGAACCACGCCGACATGCTCGCCGAACGCATCGTCCAGCTCGGCGGCGAGCCGGACTTCAACCCCGACACGCTCGCGACCCGGGCGCACGCCGAGTACGCCGGAAGCCTCGACTTGGTGGAGATGATCAAGGAGGATCTGGTCGCCGAGCGCGTCGCGATCATGTCCTACACCGAGATCATCCAGTGGATCGGGGACGGCGACCCCACGACCAAGCGGGTGTTCGAGACGATCCTCGCGCAGGAGGAGGAGCACGCCGACGATCTGCGTGGCCTGCTCGAACGCCTGCCGGACGAGCTCGAGAGGCTGGACGAGCGCCCGGCGGGGACCTGACCGCACCGCCGGTTCCCGGGTCGATGACGGCATCGGCCCGGGCGCCGGCGAGGCGGCCTCAGCGGTGTCGGGAGATGCCGTCGAACAGGACCTTGATGTAGTGGTCGGCGAGCCCGTCGGCGTCGAGCCGTCCTTCGGGCTGGAACCAGCGCACCGTCACCCAGATCGTGTCGCGGATCATGCGGTAGGTGAGCTTGGGATCGATGTCCTCGCGGAACAGCCCGCTCTCCTGACCGCGCTTGATCTGGCCGACCCACAGCCGCTCGGTCTCGCCCTCGGCCTTGGCGAGGTAGTCGAACCGGTCGAACTGCTTGAGGTAGTTCCAGTCGTTCTGCAGCACCATGATGGCGGCGCGGTGCGGGACCAGCGTGCCGAAGCAGATGCGCACGAGCTCGGACAGGACGTCGCGCGGGTCGCCGCCCTCGGCCAGGGCCGCCTGGTTCGCGGCCGCCAGCTCGTCGAAGAACGACGTGAGGATCTCATCCACGATCGACTCCTTGGAGTCGAAGTGGTGGTAGAGGCTCCCGGAGAGGATCCCGGCCTCGTCCGCGATGTTGCGAACGGTCGTGGCCTGGTAACCCTTCTCCGCGAACAGCTCGGCGGC
Organism: Actinoallomurus sp. NPDC052274; assembly: GCF_040679475.1. NCBI lineage: Bacteria > Bacillati > Actinomycetota > Actinomycetes > Streptosporangiales > Thermomonosporaceae > Actinoallomurus > Actinoallomurus sp. NPDC052274. Next base: position 16,412 of record NZ_JBFAUT010000036.1, on the reverse strand, counting down.
GAGCTTCACGAGGTGCTCGCGGCGCTCGGAGGCGAGCGTCGACGAGCCCTTCGCGCGACGGCGGGCGCCCCCCGAGGTGCCGGTGCGGGCATCGGCCCGCGGCCGTCCGTTGTCCTTGCGCGTGGTCGTCACCCCCTCATTATGGCCCGTCCGCCCAACCGCTTGTTCAAATAGGAGGGTCACGTCCCGTCACCGGCTCGGTGATCTCCACGGGCACCGGCCGTCGCCGGTTGGCCCCGGTGCCGCATAGGCTCGCATCGCCCCTGGTCACCGCCTGAGGAGAGGACCGCATGTCGCGTGCGATCGTGTTCGACCTGTTCGGTGTCATCGCGCTGACGCAGACGCCCGCGGCGAAGCGCCGGATCGAGGACCTCGCCGGCGTCGCACCCGACGCGCTCTGGGACGCCTATTGGGCGCTCCGTAAACCGTACGACGCGGGACAGTCGAGCGCGGACTACTGGACGGCGGTCGCCGACCGGCTCGGCGTACGGTTCCCGGCCGCGACGATCGACGCGCTGACCGCGGCCGACCTGGCGAGCTGGACGAACGCCGACCCGGCCATGGTGTCCCTCATCGGCGAGCTGGCAGGGCAGGGCCGCCGGCTCGGCCTGCTGTCGAACATCATCGCCGACCTGGTCCCGGTGTTCGAGGAGCGGCACAGGTCGTGGCTCGCCCATTTCGACGCGCTGACCTACTCCTGCGCCATCGGCGTGGCGAAACCCGACCACCGCGCCTTCGAGATCGCGGCCGAGCGCCTCGGGGTCGCGCCGGTCGACTGCCTGTTCATCGACGACACCGAGGTCAACGTCGTGGCCGCCCGCGAGGTCGGCATGCGCGCCGAGGTCTTCCGCTCCGTCGACCAGATCCGCGCCCTGACCGCCGCCTAGCCGCGGCGGCAACGCTCTTCACCGGCCACGAGATCCGTCGCATTCAGAAGATCTTTGTCCTGGACGGACGGCGGAGAAAGTTTCTCCCTTGGTACGAATCGGCGCACCGTCGGGAGGCGCGGCCTTGCCGCTGGAGGTCATGTAGGTCAACGCCGCCCGCATATGCTGGTTTCCCGGACTCCTTTCCCCTGGAGGACTCCATGGATCTCCCCGCTGACTTCACCACAGGCGAACGTATCCGTCACTCCCGGGAAAAGCGTGGAATGACGCGGGCTGTGGTCGCGAACCTGGTCGGCTACTCCTCTGATTGGCTGAAACGGATCGAGGCGGGGCAGCGGGGTATCTCGATTCCCGCGCTCGTACGGTTGGCGCGAGTGCTCAAAGTCGATGATCTTTCTGACTTGATCGACGGGGCGACGCCTATGCCGGTCAGCGCGTGGGAAGGTCCGGCGCATCCGGCCGCTGATGCCGTCCGGGAGATCGTCGATGCGATGACCTTCCGTCCGATGGCCGCCGACGCTCCTCCACCGGACGTCACGGCCCTGACGGCCCGCTTACGGCGAGCGTGGCGGGATTGGCACGCTCTGCCAGATAATCATTCGGTCGTGGCGAGTGTGCTGCCCGCCCTGATCAGTGATCTCGAACGGGCGACCATCGTCCTTGAAGGGACGGAACGGCGAAGGGCTCACGCCGCGCTGACGAGCGCATATGGCTTGACGCAGCACCTCGCCGTCGATCTCGTCGAGCCGGAGGTCGGCCGAATCATTGCCGACCGGGCGGCGCGCTCCGCTCAAATGGCCGACGACCCGGTAAGTCTGGCGTTCGGCGCCTGGACGCATGGTCATGTGCTCCGATCCGTCGACGCGGACGCGGCTCTGTGGACCGTACGGGAGGCGGCAGCCGAGTTGCGGCGGCACATGGAAGACGACGAGGATGCCGTCGGCCTCTATGGCAGCCTTTGTCTGCATATGGCGATAAGCGCGGCATATCAGGGGCAGGACGGCGAGGCTTGGCGGCTGTGGGACGCAGCCGACCGGGTCGCCCGGAATCTGTCCAGCGGATATTCCCATCCGCAGACGATATTCGGGCCCTCGAATGTGGACATTCACGGCGTCAGTCTCGCGGCGGAACTGCGTCGCTTCGGTGAGGCCGTCGCACGAGCCGAGCGAATCGTTCCTGAGAACGTGCCCTCCCGTGAACGCCGAGGACGCCTCTACGGAGAGATCGCCGCCGGTCATATGCAGCGACGTCAGTTGGATGACGCCCGACGTTATCTCGAACTCGCCTACCTAGAGTCACCGGAAGAGGTGCCGTTCTCTCCGCTGACACGCGGTGTCGCGGTCGAGTTGGTGCGCGCTGCGACGGGCCCTCTCAAGGCCGACGCCGTCAGACTCGCCGAGCGCATCGGAGTTCTTTCGACCGGTTAGCCCGAGTCGTCCGGCTTGCCGACGCGAGGGGGGACAGGTCGTCCCTCGCGTGCATCCGAGGCGTTCCTACCGCTCCGATTGTTACGCAGAGCGATGTATCGAACCGGCTCACTCGGCCGTCGGGCTGATGAGGGTCGGCCTATGTCGACTCGCCGCTCCGGGGTGGAAGCAGGGTCGGCCTCGGTGGGCCGGGGGTGGTCAGGAGGCGGACCAGCCGGTCCAGCGGTGGACGGTCAGGGCGATGACGGGGCCTTCGGGGGCGTGCGCGCGGTACTGCCGGTAACGCCCCCGCAGCAGGCCGATCGGCTCGGCCATGGCCTCCGGGTCCTCGATGATCTGCGCGGTGGCGTCGGCGCGCACCCACCACAGACGGGACCACTCGTCCTCGTAGTGGTCGGCGAGCACGGCGACGCGGGGGTCGGCCTGGATGTTGCGGAGCCGTTTGAGGTCCCGGGTGTGCTTCGGCTTGGCGTCGACGGCGGAGTAGATCCGGTCGCCGTCCACCGCGAACGTCATGACGACCAAATGCGGACGCCCCGCCTCGTCCACGGTCGCCATGCGCACGGCGCGCGCGGACGCGAAGCGGGCGCGCGCGATCTGCTCCGGGAGCCTCATTCTTCGAGGTTGCCACGGGGAGGCGGCCCGGGACGGCAGGCGGCGTGCGGCGGCGGGGCCGTGTCGCCGAAGGCAAGGAGGCCGTGACGCCCGCGTAACGAATGCGTTTCGGGCTATTGACATCGACCATGCCTCCCGGCTTCGCTTCGTGGGAGCGCTCCCACAGAACGACCCGGGCTCACCGAGGAGTCCGGCAGAACCCCCCCCGCATATGGAGACGACCTGAGAGGGGTCCGTCATGAGGGTCAACATGCATCGCGGGCGAGTCGGCGCCTTGGCGATCGTGCTGTCCGCCGCGCTCGCGGCGGCGTCGGCGTGCTCAAGCGACGGCGGGAAGTCGAATGACTCCGGCGGCTCGAGCGAGAAGATCACGCTCAACGTCGACGACTTCGGCACCTTCGGCTATCAGGAGCTGTACAAGCAGTTCGAGGCCCAGCACCCGAACATCAAGATCAACGAGCGGAACGTCCCGAAGCTCGATGACTACACCCCGCGGCTCCAGCAGTACATCGCGGCGGGCGCTGGCGCCGGCGACGTGGTCGCGATCGAAGAGGGCATCATGGTGAAGTTCAAGAGCCAGCCCGACAAGTTCGTCGACCTGAAGCAGTACGGCGCGTCGTCGCTGCAGAGCAACTACATCCCCTGGAAGTGGCAGGGGGGCATGAGCCCGGACGGCTCCAAGCTCATCGGCCTGGGCACCGACATCGGCAGCATGTCGCTGTGCTACCGCGCCGACCTGTTCAAGAAGGCCGGTCTGCCCTCCCAGCGCGACGAGGTCACCAAGCTCTGGCCGACCTGGGACGACTTCATCAAGGTGGGCCAGAAGTTCACCTCGAAGATCGGCGGCGACACGAAGTTCATCGACAGCCCCGAGACGTACTACAACACGATCCTCATGCAGGAGGCCGGCAAGGCCTCCAACCAGACGTACTTCGACCAGAGCAACAAGTTCGTCATGGAGTCGAACCCCGCCGTCAAGGCGGCGTTCGACGAGACCGTGAAGATGTCGGACGCCGGGCTCGCCAACGGCGTGCAGTTCCTGTCCGACCCCTGGAGCCAGGCTCTCAAGAAGGACGCCTTCGCCACCGCGCCGTGCCCGGCGTGGATGCTCGGCCTCATCAAGCAGTACGGCGGTGACGAGCAGCAGGGCAAGTGGGACGTCGCGGGCGTGCCGGGCGGCGGCGGCAACTGGGGCGGCTCCTGGCTGGCCGTGCCGCAGCAGAGCAAGCACCCCAAGGAGGCGGCCGAACTGGTCAAGTTCCTGACCAGCCCGCAGGGCCAGATCGCCGCGTTCAAGGCGGCCAACAACCTGCCGTCCTCCCCGCAGGCGCTGAACGACCCGGCGGTCAAGGCGTTCAACAACCCGTACTTCAACAACGCCCCGGTGGGGCAGATCTACGGGGCGACCGCGACGAGCCTCAAGCCCGTCTACCTCGGGGCGGACAACCAGGAGGTCCGGCAGGCGGTCGAGGCGGACCTGCGCGCGATCGCGCAGAAGAAGCTGTCCGCGTCGTCCGGCTGGGGCAAGGCCGTCTCCGACGCCAAGAAGGCGGCGGGGCTCTGAGACCGGCGGGTGGCGCCGGCCTTCCCCAGGACGCGTCGGCCGGCGCCGCCCGTCTCCACGCCCGCCCGTCTTCGACGAAAGGACCTCGTACATGGCCGTCGACCTGCGGCCCGCCCCGGCCGCACCACGCGCCGCGCCGTCCGAGCGGAGCCGCCTGCGCGCCCGGCTCTCCCGGCTGGACCTGAAGGTCTCGCCCTACCTCTACATCTCGCCGTTCTACCTCCTCTTCCTGGTCTTCGGGCTGTTCCCACTCGGCTACACCTTCTGGGTCTCGCTGCACCGCTGGGAGATGATCGGCGGCCACGAGTTCGTCGGCCTGCGGAACTACACGCGGCTGATGACCGACGACCAGTTCTGGAACGCCGTCGTCAACACCTTCGGCATGTTCGTCATCGCGACCGTGCCCCAACTGCTGCTCGCACTGTTGCTGGCCAACGCGCTGAACCGGCGACTGCGCTTCCAGACGCTGTTCCGGATGGGCGTGCTGCTGCCGCTGGTGACGTCCGTCGCGGCGGTCGCGATCGTGTTCACCCAGCTGTACGGCCGCGACTACGGCATGGCCAACTGGGTCCTGCACTTCTTCGGCGTCCACAAGATCGACTGGCAGGCGAACCGGTGGGCCTCCTGGATGGCCGTCTCGACCATGGTCGACTGGCGGTGGACCGGCTACAACTCGCTGATCTTCCTGGCCGGCATGCAGGCGATCCCGCGCGACCTGTACGAGGCTGCGGCGATCGACGGCGCCTCCCGGCGCCAGCAGTTCTGGCGGATCACCGTGCCGATGCTGCGGCCCACGATCATCTTCACCTCGATCATCTCCACCATCGGGGGCCTGCAGCTGTTCACCGAGCCGCTGCTGTTCAACTTCGGGTACATGAACGGCGGCTCGCTGCGGCAGTCGCAGACCGTGGCGATGTACATGTTCGAGAACGCCTTCAACCGCTATCAGTACGGCTACGGCTCCGCGGTCGCCTGGATGCTCTTCCTGCTGATCCTCATCTTCTCCCTGGTCAATTTCCTGCTGATCCGCCGGTTCGCCGGAGGTGGTGACAAGTGAAGGAAGCCGTCGTCCGCCGCTCCCGGCAGGCCGCCGCCGGCTCGGCGCGGCTGTGGAACGCCAGCCCGCTGACGTACATCGTGCTGATCTTCGCGATCGTCCTGTCGGCGTTCCCGCTGTACTGGATGTTCGTCGTGGCCACGCGGACCAACGCGGTCGTCGGCGCGGTGCCGCCGCCGTTCATCGCCGGTCAGCATCTCGGCGACAACCTGCGCCGCGTGTTCGAGAACGAGCAGGCGCACTTCGCCAAGGCGCTGGTCAACTCCGCGATCGCCTCGATCGTCGTCGCCCTGTCGACGGTGTTCTTCGCGTCGCTGGCCGGCTTCGCCTTCGCGAAGCTGCGCTTCAAGGGCCAGAACGCGCTGCTGCTGGTCGTCGTCGCCACGATGATGGTGCCGGTGCAGATGGGCATCATCCCGCTGTACATGGTGATGGTGCACCTGCACTGGACCGGCAAGCTCCAGGCGGTGATCGTCCCGTTCCTCGTCACCGGCTTCGGCGTGTTCATGATGCGCCAGTACGCGTCGCAGGCCATCCCGGACGAGCTGATCGAGGCCGCTCGGGTCGACGGGGCGTCGACGTTCCGGATCTTCTGGAGCGTGGTGCTGCCCGCGCTGCGGCCCGCGGCCTCGGTGCTGGCGCTGTTCACCTTCATGTCGACCTGGAACGAGTTCATCTGGCCGCGGGCCGTGCTGAACCCGGACAACCCGACCGTGCAGTACTCCCTGGCACTGCTGAACAGCGCCTATTTCAACGACTACACGCTGATGTTCGCCGGCACTGTCGTGGCGACCATCCCGCTGTTCGTCGTCTTCGTGGTGTTCGGCCGCCAGATCATCGGCGGAATCATGGAAGGGGCCGTCAAGGCATGACGATCCAGAAATCACGCGAGGAGACGGAGATCAGGTTCCCCACCGGCTTCGTCTGGGGCGCGGCGACCGCGGCGTACCAGATCGAGGGGGCGGTGGACGAGGACGGGCGCGGACCGTCGATCTGGGACACCTTCGCCCACACGCCGGGCAAGGTGCTGGGTGGTGACACCGGCGACGTCGCCACGGACCACTACCACCGGTTCAGTGAGGACGTGGCGCTGATGGCCTCCCTCGGCCTGACGGCGTACCGGTTCTCGATCTCCTGGTCGCGCGTACTACCGGACGGCACCGGACCGGTGAACGCCAAGGGCCTGGACTTCTACCGGCGCCTCGTCGACACCCTCCTCGAGGCGGACGTGCAGCCCTGGCCGACGCTGTACCACTGGGACCTGCCCCAGGCGCTGGAGGACGCCGGAGGCTGGCCCAACCGCGACACGGCGTACCGCTTCGCCGAGTACGCCCGGCTCGTCTGCGACGCGCTCGGCGACCGGGTCGTCAACTGGACGACGATCAACGAGCCCTGGTGCGCGGCCTTCCTCGGGTACGCCTCCGGGGACCACGCGCCGGGCCGCCGCGAGCCGGGGGCGTCCATGGGCGCCGCCCACCACCTGCTCCTCGGCCACGGCCTCGCCGCGCAGTCGCTGCGCGGCGAGGGCAGGAACGTCGGCGCGTCGGTCAACCTGTACGCCGTGTCGCCGGCCAGTGAGGCGCCCGAGGACGTCGACGCCGCCCGGCGCATCGACGGGCTGCAGAACCGCCTCTTCCTCGACGCCCTGCTGCGCGGGGAGTACCCCGAGGACGTCATCGCCGACCTGGGCGACCACGCCCCGGACGTGCACGACGGCGACATGGAGATCATCGGCGGGTCGGTCGACCAGCTCGGGATCAACTACTACAACCGCTTCTTCGTCACCGGCAAGGAGGGCGCGGCGCGCGCGATCACGTCGCCGTTCGCCGAGGCGTCGCCGTGGCCGGGCAGCGAGCACGTCGGCTTCGTCCAGGTCGGCCGGCCGGTCACCGCGATGGGCTGGGAGATCGACGAGTCCGGGCTCGCCGAGGTGCTCACCCGCGTCGCCGAGGAGTACCCGTCCGTGCCCCTGTACGTGACGGAGAACGGCGCGGCGTTCGACGACATCGTGGCGGAGGGCGAGAACGGCGACGGCCCACGGGTCGACGACCCCGACCGTGTCGCCTACATCGAGGCGCATCTGCGCGCCTGCCACACGGCGATCAGCGCGGGCGTGCCGCTGCGCGGGTATTTCGCCTGGTCACTGATGGACAACTTCGAGTGGGGCTGGGGGTACGCCAAGCGGTTCGGGCTCGTCTACGTCGACTTCCTGACCCAGGCGCGGATCCCCAAGACCAGCGCACAGTGGTACTCCTCGGTGATCGGGCAGGGCGGGCTCGGCAGAATAAGCGGGTGAACACTGTCGACCGACCACCGCGTCGCCCGCCGTCGCGGGTCCTTCCGCCGGGCGTGAGAGCGCTCTCGATGCCTCGGCCGGTGACCACGTGACGAGCGGGCGGCGACCGACCCTCGAGGCCGTCGCGGCACGGGCCGGCGTGGGCCGCGGCACCGTCTCCCGGGTGATCAACGGTTCGCCGAAAGTCAGCCCGGAGGCGCGCGAGGCCGTGCTGCGGGCCATCGACGAGCTCGGGTACGTCCCGAACCGCGCGGCCCGCGCCCTGGTCACCCGCCGTACGGACACGGTCGCGCTGTTCGTGTCGGAGTCGGAGGAGCGCGTCTTCGGCGAGCCGTACTTCGCCGGCATCATCCGGGGGATCAGCGCCGGTCTCGCGGACACCGGGCTGCAACTCCTGCTGGTGATCGCCCAGTCGGAGGACGAGCACGCGCGGTTCGAGCGCTACCTCACCGGCCAGCACGTCGACGGGGTACTGCTGATCTCCTTGCACGGCGGCGACCCGCTGCCCCGCCACCTGGAGGAGAACGGCGTGCCGACCGTGCTCGGCGGAAAGCCCGTGGGCGTGGTGCCGGTGAGCTGCGTGGACGCCGACAACCGGGGTGGCGCCCGGCAGGCCGTCGAGCACCTCATCGGCCTGGGACGCCGCCGGATCGGCTCGATAACCGGCCCGCAGGACATGCAGGTGGGCGTCGACCGTCTCGACGGGTACCACGACGCCCTCGCCGCCGCCGGGCTCACCGGCCCGGTCGTACCGGGGGACTTCAGCGAGGAGTCCGGGGAGCGCGGGATGCGCGAACTCCTCGCCCGCGAACCGGAGCTGGACGCCGTGTTCGCGGCCTCGGACCCCATGGCGGTCGGCGCCATGCGAGTGCTCAAGGAGCGCGGGATCCACATCCCCCGAGAGGTCGCGGTCGTCGGGTTCGACGACTCCTCGACGGCGCGGCACACCGACCCGCCTCTCACCTCCGTGCATCAGCCGCTGGAGACGATGGGCCGGGAGATGGCGCGGCTGCTGGTCGCCCGCATCCGCGGCGAGGAGATCGCGCGTCCCGTGGTCATCGTGGACACCCACCTGGTGCCCCGCGAATCCTCCCTCGGCACCGCGAGGTCCGGCTCTCACTGAAAGCCCGTGCGAAACGCGGTAGTTGGGGAAGACTGAGCCGATGCAGTCACTTCTGGCCGGCCGGTACCGCCTCCGTGAGCGGATCGGCCGTGGTGGCATGGCATCCGTCTGGCTGGCGCGGGACGAGGTCCTGGTCCGGCAGGTCGCGGTCAAGCTCATCGACCCGGAGCTGGCCCGGGACCCGGAGTTCCGCAGGAGGTTCCGGGACGAGGCGCGCGCGGCGGCCGCCCTGTCCCACCCGCACATCGTCACCGTGCACGACTACGGGGAGTCGGACGGCACGCCGTACATCGTGATGGAGCTGCTCACCGGCTCGACGCTCGCCGACGTCCGCCCGGTCCCCGACGTCGAGCGGGTGATCGGCCAGATCGCGTCGGCGCTGGCCGCCGCGCACGCCGCGCGCATCGTGCACCGGGACATCAAGCCCACCAACATCTTCGTCACGTCGTCCGGGGTGAAGGTCCTCGACTTTGGCATCGCCGGTGACGCGCGGATGGGCACGCCCGACTACCTGCCGCCCGAGAACGACCTGTCGCCCTCCGCCGACGTGTACTCCCTCGGGATCGTGTGGTTCGAGGCGGTGAAGGGCCGCCGCCCCGAACCGGGGGAGACCCTCGGCGGCCTGCAGGCCCGCTGCGTCGCCCGCTCCGCGCCGGACCGGCCGACCGCGGCCGAGATCGCCAGGGCACTGGAGGTGGAGGCGGAGCCCGCCGTCGACCCCGACGCCGCCACGCCGAGGAGGCCCGCCCACCCGATCACCCGGGTGCTGACCGCCCAGGCCGTCCAGCGGCGCCGGGTGTCGCTGGCCGCCGGTGCCGCCGCCGCGATCACGGCCGCGGTGATCGCCATCGTGCTGAGCTCCGGCGACCCCGGCTCGAAGGCCGCGCTGACCGCGCCGTCCAGCCCCGCGGAGTCCGCGGCCTCTCCCCACACCTCGGAGCCCGTCACGCCCTCGACCACACCGGGCGCCGCGACCGCCGGATCGCAGCCGACGACGCCCGCCGCCGCACCGCCGGCGCCGCCCTCCCAGGCCCACCGGGTCCGGACCCGGTGGGCGCCGACCCCGTCCGGCACGGTCGAGGCGCTCACCCAGATGCGGCGCACGGTGGACGAGGGCATGGCCGTCCGGGAGGTCCGCTCCGACGTGGCCGTCGACCTCGACAACATCATCACCACCCTGACGAACGAGGTCGCCGCCGGGCAGCGCGTCGACCTGCGGCAGCGGTTGACGGACCTCCGCCAAAAGATCATCACGCGCCGCGGCGAAGGCGGCCTGACGAAGAGCCGCGCCGACACGCTCCTCGGCGAACTGCCCGCCGTCTAGGCCGCACCCGGCGAGCCGCGCCGACACGCCGCCCGATGAGCCGCGCCGGACACGCCGCCCGGCGAACCGCCCGCCGTCCGAGCCTCACCCGTCGAGCCGCGCGCCGATCTCCCGGACGATCGAGACCAGCAGCTCGACGTCGGCCTCGGTGGTCCGCCAGTTCACGATCGCCGGCCGGAGCGCGGTCATTCCCCGGTAGACGGTCGTACCGGCGAAGACCCGCCCGTCCGCGAGCAGCTCGGCGCCCAGCCGGGTGTTCAGCGCGTCCAGATCCGTGACGTCGGGTCGCCGGTAACGGAAGCAGACGACGCACAGTCGCACCGGCGCGAGCAGTTCCAGGTCCGGGGCCTCCTCGACGAGCCGGCCGAGGTGCGCGGCGAGGTCGAGATGCCGCTCCACCATCGCCCGGTGACCCTCGCGCCCGTAAGCGCGCAGCGTCGCCCAGATCGGGAGGGCTCGCGCTCGACGCGAGGAGTCGGGGCCGAGGAACTGGTAGTTGACGTGCTCGTCCCCTTCTCCGGGCAGATAGGGCGCGTCCCACGCCCCGAAGGCCCGGCCCAGCAGCGCGGCGTCCCGGACGAACGCGAACCCGCTCTCGTACGGGACGTTCAGCCACTTGTGCCCGTCACTGATGACGGAGTCGGCTCGTTCGATCCCGCTCACCAGATGCCGCGTCCGCGGTGACACCGCCGCGAACAGTCCGAACGCGCCGTCCACGTGGAGCCACGCGCCGTGCCGCTCGGCGAGCTCGGCCATCTCGTCGATCGGATCGAAGTCGCCGGTGTTGACGTCCCCGGCGTTCGCCACGACCACCGCGGGACCGTCGGCCTCCGCGAGCGCCCGGTCGAGCGCGGTGAGGTCGATCCGGCCCGCGTCGTCCCGGGCGAACCTTCGCACCGTGTCGCGGCCCAGGCCGAGCATCTGCAGGGCCTTGCGGGTGCTCACGTGGACGTATCCGCTGGAGAAGACCGGCATCGGCGGCAATCCCGCCAGCCCGTCGGTGGTGACGTTCACGCCGTGCCGCTCCGCCCACCAGAACCGCGCCGCCGACAGCGCCGTGAAGTTCGCGGAGGTGGCACTGGTGGTGAGCACTCCGCCGTAGGACTCGGGGAGTCCGAACAGGTCCTTCAGCCAGCACAGGACCACCGTCTCGGCCTGTGTGCCGAAGGGGGAGGCCGCCCAGTTGCCCGGATTCTGGTCGAGCAGGGAGGCGATCCAGTCGCCGGCGAGTGCGGCGGGAGTGCTGCCGCCGACGACGAAGTGGAAGAAGCGCGGCCCGGCCGAGTGGGTGGCCGCGGAGGTACCGATCCGCAGCAGACGCGCGACGCCGTCGACGGTGCCGTCGCCTCGCTCGGGCAGCGGCCCGCCGAGCTCACCGATCAACGTCGCGGTGTCCGGATCGCTCACCGGCCGGGTCGCCAGCGAGTCCAGGTACGGGACGGCCGCCTCCGCGACCAGTTCCAGGGCCTTGCCGGTCGCGTGGATGTCGTCGAGGGGAAGACTCATACGGGTAGCCGACCACGCCGGTTCGTCGCGTGTCGATGCCAATCGCGGGGATCGGCCCTTCCCCGGCCCTTCCGCGCCACGGACTCCTCCGTGCGGCTATCGGCCGCCCGCTGCGTTCAGTGTCAGGAGGGTGTAGGCGGCCATCGTGCAGCCGTCGACGATCTCCCCGTCGCGGATCATCCGCTCCAGGTCCGGGCGGGCGACCCAGCGCTGCGTCATCCCCTGCTCCTCCGGGTCGCGGTCGGCCGTGTCCCCGTGCGTCAGGCCGGTCGCGAGGAACACGTCGCAGCGCTGGTTGGTGAACCCCACCCCGATCGCGAACGACCCGATGCGTTCCAGCGCCGCCGCGCGCAGGCCCGCCTCCTGCGCCAGCTCCGCGCGCGCCAGCTCCTCCACGCTCGTCTCCCGGTCGTCCGGCCAGGTGCCCTGCGGAAACTCCAGCGACCGGCGGGACAGCGTGTAGCGGTACTGCTCGACGAGGTGGAACCCGTCGTTCTCCATCGGGATGATCAGCGCCGCGGTGGGCTTGTCCACGACACCGTAGATGCCGGGGGACCCGTCCGGATGCCGGATGTCGTCCTCCCGCACCGTCATCCACCGGTTCTGATAGACCACACGACTGGAGATCTGGATCATGCGGTCAGCGTTCCACAGGATCGTCAGAGGTCGCGGATCAGGTCGATGTTGGGGGTCTCCTCGGGGTCCTCGTGCTCGGTCTCGAGGAACGCCTTCACGCACTCGACGGCGACGTCCGGGGCGAGGCGCTTCAGGCTGAGGGCCAGGACGTTCGCGTCGTTCCACAGCCGGGCGTTCCGCGCGATCCACGGCTCCCACGCGAGCGCGGCGCGTACGCCGGGGACCTTGTTGGCCGCGATGGACGTGCCGGTGCCGGTCCAGCACATGAGCACGCCGTAGTCGGCCTCGCCGCTCGCCACCGCGCGGCCGGCCTCCCGGGAGAAGTCGGGCCACTTCTCGAGGTCGTCGATGACACGCACCTCGGCGACCTCGCCCAGGTGATCGAGCACCGCACGGGTGCACTCGTTCTCGTCGTCCGCGCCGAAGACCACCTTCACGGGCCAAGCCTGCCACGCCGGTACGGCGGTGCGCGAGGGAGACTCCCGGCGGGACGACCGGCGGGGGGCTGGTAGACATTGGGGCGTGACCGAGGAACCCGCCTGGGCGATGCAACTCGCCCTGCGCATCGAGAAGGCCGCGCCGCCGTCGCACCTGGCGATCTGCGAGGCGGCCGCGATGGCCGTCGTCCGGCTGCTGACCGACCCGCGCTCGGCGCCGGGCGGGGAGTGGCACGACGCGGTGGCGGCCTGGGAGTCGCGGCGCATCCGCAAGGTGGCGCGCCGCGCCCGGGGCGCGCGCTGGGAGGCCCTGGCCGCGCTGCCCGGCGTGCTGGCCGACCATGACGGCGCGCTGGCGCGGGCGTTCGTGCCCGGACCGGTCACGGAGGTGCCGCCGGAGATCTCCAAGCTGCAGGTCGGCGGCACCGACCTGCCGCGCGACGACGAGCCGAAACCTCCGCCCGAGCCGCCGTACGCACTGGTCACCGTCGATCCCGGCGTCGCCATGACCACCGGAAAGATCGCCGCGCAGTGTGGTCACGCGGCGCAATTGCTGCTGCGCGCCCGTGGCGAGTGGCCGGGCCTGCGGGTCCGGGTCGTGGAGGCGGACGACTGGGGGCGCAGCGTGGCCGAGGCCGACGTGGCGGTGCGGGACGGCGGTTTCACCGAGGTCGCCCCCGGCACGATGACCGCCGTCGCCCGCCTCATCTTCTGACGCCCTCAGACGGCGGCCTTCTCCGGCTCCTCCTGCGCGGACAGGGGTGCCGCGACCTCCTCGAGCGACCGGCTGGCCGCCTCGACCCCGACGAAGATCTCCACGATTCCCGCGGCGATCATCAGGGCGGCGCCCAGCAGGTAGCCGTCGCTCACCGCAGACTCCTTACCGGTGTCGACGAGCTTTCCGAACAGCGCCGGGCCGATGATGCCGCCCACCGCCGTGCCGACCGCGTAGAACGACGCGATGGCCATGGCCCGGGTCTCCATCGGGAAGATCTCCGAACCGGTCAGGTACGCGGAGCTGGCGCCGGCCGAGGCGAAGAAGAACACGATCACCCAGCAGACCGTCAGCGTCGTGGCGGACAGGTGCCCGCCGCGGAAGAGCATCGCCGTGCCGATCAGCAGCAGCCCGGAGAGGATGTAGGTCCCGGAGATCATGATCTTGCGGCCGAGCCGGTCGAACAGCCGGCTCAAGATGAAGGCGCCGAAGAAGTTGCCGAGTCCGATCGGCACCAGGTACCAGCCCGTCCGATCGTCGGGGACCTTGAAGAACTTCGACAGCACCAGCGCGTACGTGAAGAACACGGCGTTGTAGAGGAACGCCTGCCCGACGAAGAGCGACAGCCCCAGGACGGTGCGCTTGGGATAGAGCTTGACGGCCGTCCGGACGATATCGCCGAAGCCCACCGTCCGCCGCTGCCGGATCTCGATGCTCTCGTCGGGCTCGTCGAGCCTCTCGCCCGTCTCCTCCGAGACGGTCCGCTCGATGTCGCCGACGATCTTCTCGGCCTCGTCGGCCCGGCCGTGGATGAACAGCCAGCGCGGGCTCTCCGGAACCATCCGCCGGACGAACAGGATGCCCACGCCCAGGAGGGCGCCGATCCCGAACAGGAGCCGCCAGCCCACGTCCTTCGGCAGCACCGAGGCGTTCAGGACGGGCACGGACATGAGCGCGGCGAACGTCGTCCCGAGCCAGAAGGACCCGTTGACCACCACGTCGACGGTGCCGCGCAGCCGCGCGGGGATCAGTTCGTCGACCGCGGAGTTCACCGCGGCGTACTCTCCGCCGATCCCGGTCCCGGTGACGAACCGGCAGGCGTAGAACCAGATCGGATTGAACGAGAAGGCGGTCGCCACGGTCGCCAGCAGATAGACCGCGAGCGTTATCAGGAACAGTTTCTTGCGCCCGAACCGGTCCGTCAGGTAGCCGAAGAACAACGCGCCGGCGCAGGCCCCCGCGACGTAACAGGCGGCTCCGAGCCCGACCTGGGAGTCGGTCAGCCCGAGGCCCCCGGCCTTGTCCGTCAGCCGGGGCCCGATCACGCCGACGACGTTCACCTCGAGGCCGTCGAGGATCCAAACGGTTCCCAGCCCGAGGAGGATCAGCCAGTGCCAGCGCGCCCAGGGAAGTCGATCGAGCCGTGCGGGGATTCTCGTCTCGATCGTTCTGCCGTTTTTCATGCCGGGCTTTCTCCCCATTAGAGCGGTTTTATGCTCAACCACGCCGCTACCAGCGCAGACGGGGTGACGGGTTAGGGCGGGCCCGGCCGGGTAGCGCTTGAGCATGCGCATCGTGGTTACCGGAGCGACCGGAAATGTCGGGACCAGCGTGGTCGAGGCGCTCGGCCGGGACCCGGGCGTCGACACGGTGCTGGGACTGGCCCGGCGCGAGCCCGACTGGACGGCTCCGAAGACCGAATGGGCGGCCGCCGACGTCGTGACGGCCGACCTCGCGCCCCTCTTCCGAGGCGCCGACACGGTCATCCACCTGGCGTGGGCGTTCCACCCGACCCATGACTCCGCGGCGACCTGGCGGACCAACGTCATCGGCAGCACGCGCGTCTTCGACGCCGTCGCCGCGGCCGGCGTGCCGGCCCTGGTGTACGCCTCGTCGGTGGGCGCGTACTCCCCGGGCCCCAAGGACCGCGCCGTCGACGAGTCCTGGCCCACGCACGGCTGGCCCGGCGCCTCGTACACCCGGGAGAAGGCCTACGTCGAGCGCGTACTGGACGCCTTCGAGGCGGCGCACTCCGACCGCAGGGTCGTACGCCTGCGGCCGGGGTTCATCTTCAAGCGGGAGGCCGCCCAGGAACAGCGACGGATCTTCGGCGGTCCGCTGGTGCCGAACCTTTCGGCCGGGCGGCTGCCGGTCGTCCCCGACATCCCGGGCCTGCGCTTCCAGACGCTGCACACCACCGACGTCGCCGAGGCGTACCGGCTGGCCGCGCTGGGCGACGCGCGCGGGCCCTTCAACGTCGCCGCCGACCCGGTCGTGGGCGCCGCCGAACTGGCCGACCTGCTCGGCGCCCGGCGCGTCCGGGTCCCGGCCACGGTCGTACGCGGGGCGATCTGGGCGGGCTGGCAGCTCAACCTGGTGCCGGCCTCACCCGGCCTGTTCGACGCCGTGATCCGGCTCCCGATCATGGACACCGGCCGCGCCCGCCGTGACCTGGGCTGGTCGCCGCGGTACTCCTCGCTGGACGCGCTGCGCGAGTTCCTCGAGGGCCTCCGCACGGGGGCCGGCCTCCCGACGCCGCCGCTGACGCCCCACCCGCCCGGCGGCCGGCTCCGCGAACTGCTGACCAGCCGCCGCTGACGGCCGGTCAGGAGGCGCGGGCCGGTGACGCGCCCCCTGCGCGGGGTCAAGGGCGCCAGGACTCAGCCCTCGAGACCGGGCTCAGGTCGCTCTCAGGACGGGGACGGCGGAGGTCCGCCCGACGATCCGTACCTAGACGAGTAGTTCCGAAGTCGTGCCGGTGTGCGGGCATGAAGAGAGGGCGTTCAAGATCATGTTGTGACGCAAGACCTGAACACCCTCCTGAC